>CACZII010000158.1 GCA_902781185.1 Fibrobacter succinogenes | reverse complement strand
TAAAAGCCGTGCATCTGGAGCGCCCATTCGTGAGACTTCACGATATGCAATACTTTGTTCCGAATGTCGGCGGCTTCGTCGTTCTTGGTATTGTGCGAATACACGCCCACGCCCGCGAGCAGGATTCCCGTTTCCTTGTACACGCGGTTCTGCAGCTTGCGCGTAAGCACGTCCAGTTCCTCGACGGTCATGGTGTCGGGCAGTTCCAGGTGCACCGAGCCGATGGACTTGTTCGGGCCGTAATCGTTCAGAATCAAGTCGTAGGCGCCGCGCACGGGCTCTTCGGAGGTAAGGATCGCCTTGATTTGCTTGACGGTTTCCTTGTCGGCGCGTTTGCCCAAGATGTCGTCCAGCGTGTCCTTGAGCATCTCGATGCCGGACTTGATGATGAACAGCGAAATCAGCACGCCCACGTAAGCTTCAAGCGAAATGCCCGTGGTCACGAAGACGATAGCGGACGCTAGCACCGATGCAGACAAGATGGCGTCGAAAAGTGCGTCGGCACCGGAGGCCACCAGCGCACCGGAATTCACGCGTTCGCCCTGACGTTTAACATACTTGCCGAGCACGAGCTTTACCACCACAGCGGCAGCGATAATCACCAGCGAGACCGTAGAATAGTCGGCGGCTTCGGGGTGGATGATTTTCTTGACGGATTCTACGGCGGAAGTACCGCCCGCGTACAGCACGATGGCGGCAACAATCATGGCGCTCAGGTACTCGATGCGTCCATAGCCCAGCGGGTGCTTTTTGTCGGCGGGCTTGTTCGCAAGTTTCGCGCCCACGATGGTAATCACCGAGGAGAGTGCGTCGGAGAGGTTGTTCACCGCGTCGAGGGTGACGGCAATGGAGCCCGTGATAAAGCCGATGACGGCCTTGAATGCCGAAAGCACCACATTTGTAACGATGCCCACGATGCTCGTGCGCACGATGACCTTGCTGCGATTTTCAATTTCGATATCAATCATAAGAAAACCTGGTTGTTTATCAATGTTGGTCTGGACCCTTCGACTTGTTCACCCTGAGCTTGTCGAAGGGCTCAGGATGACAACTTCGTTGTCATTTCAAGAACAGCGAAAGCTTGCCGAAGTCAAGAATCGTGATAAACACGAAGAACGTGATAAAGAAGGCGGCAGCAACGTTCTGGATAACACTCTGGGTCTTTGTAGACAAGGGCTTACCGCGAAGTTTCTCAATCCCGAGGAACATGAGCAAACCACCGTCGGTAATAGCCAAAGGCAACAGGTTCATCACGCCCAGGTTAATGCTGATTAGCGCCAAGAGCATCAAAAAGTCCTGAAAACCGCTCATCCATACGTTGCCCATCACGGCCACGATAGAGACCGGACCCGAGAAAGCATCTACCTTGACCTGGCCCTGGAACATACGCTTGAAATAGCGGAAGATGCTAGTGGTCATTTTCCAGCTGGTCGCACAGGTCTTCGTAAAGGCTTCTATCGGGCCGCGGCGCACCGTTTTCGTTTCGTGGAAGAGCACGTAACCCATCTGGATGCCAACCATGTAACGCTCGTATTCTTCGTTATAGGCAGGAGTAAGCGGCTTGGTAATCGTATCTCCGCCTCGAATGACCGTTACATTCACAGGCTCACCCTTACTGCCGTCAATAATGCGCACCACCTCTTCGTAACGGGAAATATGTTCACCGTTTATTTCAAAGATGGTATCACCCTGAGCAATACCCGCCTTGGCTGCTGCAGAGCCCTCTACAGGCGGGAGACGCACAATGACACGGTTCCTTGGGTAAATCCCGATATCACCGATGCCCATCTTAATAGGCTTGCCTGTAGAATCCTGTGCCGGAATCACCAGTTCCTGAGGGACCACGGTAATGTTCATGGGCAAACCGCCACGGTGGACTTCTAGCACCACCTCTGCACCAAGGCTCACGCCTATTTTCTCACGGAAATCGTCCCAGCCCTGGGTAGGCTCGTCATTCATGGCGGTAATGGTATCGCCCGGCATGATTCCCGCTATTTCCGCCGAAGAATCCCCCGCCACAAAACCTACAATCAAGTTCTTGTTGTCGGGTTCCTGAACACCAACCATATAAAGGATCATCAACAAAACAAAGGCGAACACGATGTTGATGAAGGGGCCAGCAAAAGCAATAGCTGCGCGGGCGCCTACGGACTTAGCCACAAAATCTCGCTCGTCGGGGACCTGACCTTCCTTAAGCTTGTCCGGGTTCTCCCCCGCCATGGCCACATAACCACCGAAAGGTATAGCCGAAAGGCAGTATTCCGTTTCGCCATGGCGGAACTTGATAAGCTTCTTGCCAAAGCCTATGCTGAACGTGTTCACCTTGACGTTATTCCACTTGGCCACAAGGAAGTGCCCAAGTTCATGGATGGTCACCAAGAAACTGAGCCCCACAAGGCCCAGCACGAACATCAGGATGTTGCTAAGAATGGATTCCATTAATGTTTTACTTTATCAAGGCAGCGGTCAGCTTGCGGGCCTCGGCGTCGGCTTCAAGAACCTGGTCCAGAGTCAGGTGGCCTGTTACCGTCGGAGCACCCTTCATGATGGTTTCCACATGCTTAGGAATGTCGGTGAACTTCAGGTTTCCCTTGAGGAATGCATCTACCAGAACCTCGTTGGCCGCATTCATCATGGCAGGAACGATACCGCCACGACGTCCGGCTTCAAAGGCCAAGGCAAGGCAGCGGAACTTGTTGAAGTCCGGCTCAAAGAAGGTGAGCTTTGCCAGGGTAGGCAGGTCCAGACGCTTGGTCTCGAGAGGCAAGCGGTCAGGCCACGTAAGGGCCACCTGGATCGGGATACGCATATCGGGCGCCCCCAGCTGGGCCATGAGGGATCCATCTCTAAACTGAACCAGTGAATGCACCATGGACTGCGGATGCACCACTACCTTGATCTGCTCATAGGGAATATGGAACAGGAAGTGTGCCTCCAGAACTTCCAGGCCCTTGTTCATCATAGAGGCCGAATCGATGGTAATCTTCTTGCCCATGCTCCACACGGGGTGATTCAGGGCGTCGGCCACGGTGATGCTTTCGAACTTCTCAATGGGCCATTCGCGGAAAGGTCCACCCGAAGCGGTAATCTCCAAGAATTCCACCTCTTTTTCGGGGCGGCCCGAGAGGCACTGGAAAATGGCGCTATGCTCGGAATCGATGGGCGTAATGAAGGATTTGGGATTTTCGGCAAGCTTGTCCCAGATGACGGGACCCGCCATGACCATAGTCTCTTTGTTGGCAAGGGCCACATGCTTTCCGTGTTCAATAGCGGTAATGGTCGGAAGGCAACCCACAGCGCCCATCAGGGCATTGATGATGATGTCAGCCTTGGGGTCGGCGGCCAGTTCACACAGGCCTTCCATGCCGGCGAGCACGGGCATGCCCAGCTCCTTTTCAAGTTCCTTGGCTGCATTCGGGTCGAACATGCACACACGTTCCACCTTGAACTTGCGCACGATTTCGGCCACCTTCGCCACGCTGCTGTTGGCAGCCACGGCGTAAAGGTTGAAAATATCGGAGTGCTGCAAAATCACATCGACGCTAGAAGTACCGATAGAACCGGTAGCGCCCAGAAGAACAACGTTTTTCATCGAATCAATTCCCTTTCATCTAAGCATTAAGGCTCACAATCGAGCATTGCCTTTTCAAACATCTCGTCGCGGGTCACATTCGTGTAGGTAGAATCGTTCCTATCCATGTGGTAAGAATTATCACATTCCTTGTACTCCACAGTAGTATCGTCTACCCAGGTATAGATTTTCACGTAGCTGGAACCCCCATAGAGGAACTTCCAGACACCGTCTTCTTTCTTAAAATTACAACCCGGTTCGGGCTTGGCTCCACAGACATTGCCAGGATTGGTGTTACCCTTGCCGCCGTTGCCGCCATCTTCATAAAGTACCTATGTTATGCAATGTTCTTGAAAAAATCCAGAAGCAGGTAAAGCATGGGTGCCGCGAGGTAGAACGAATCGCAGCGGTCCAGCACACCACCGTGGCCCACGAACAGGTTACCCGAATCCTTGGTACCGCTCCAGCGCTTAAGCGCACTCATCAGCAAGTCACCCGCCTGGCCCGCCACTGTTAGCAAGAAGCCAAGGACTATGGCAGTAACCCAGGTGAACTGCACATCGAAACTAGAAAGGGCGGCGCTGCACTTGGCCCAGTAGGCCACCCAGGCAATAGTGGCAATAGAACCAGCAACGCTTCCTTCCCAAGTTTTCTTGGGGCTGATGCTGGGTGCAAAGGGGTGACGCCCGAAGGGACCCTTACCTGCAGCGAATTTTCCGAAGAAATAGGCCACCGTGTCGCACATCCACACAGATGTCATCACCAGGATAAAAGCATAGCAATGTTCCAGGCCCTGACCGTTACCCATCATGAGCACGTTCATGCCGCCCCAAAGTCCCACGTATAGCGGAGCGCCCAGCTGCATCACCAGCCAGGGGAACAGATGGTCAATATCCACCTTGGCATAAGCCACGCCAATGTAAATAGCAAAAATCACAAGGAAGGTCATGCCCACCACATAGGGCACGGCAGGGAGTCCGAAGTAGGCTCCCTTGGAAAGCGCCCACGCAAGGGTCAGCGCCAAGGACGACGCAAAAGAAAGGTAACGGGTGTCAGGGCCCTTGTACATCTTAGAAGCCATGCCCGCCCATTCCCAGGCGCCCACACCGGCCAAAAAGCACATAAGCCCGATACGGCTGTAGTCACTGAACCACAGCAGAAAGAACACTATCGGAATGGCGATAAACGCCGTTATCAAACGCTGTGCCAGATTACTCATGCAACACCTTCCCAAAACGCCTTTCCCTAGTCTTGAAGAATTCCACTGCCTTCATAAACTCTTCCTTGGTAAAGTCAGGCCAGAGCGTGTCGGTCACATAGAACTCGCTGTAGGCGGCCTGCCAAAGCAGGTAGTTCGAAAGCCTGAATTCACCTCCGGTACGGATTACCAAATCCGGGTCGGGGGCACCCTTCAAGTACAAATTCTTTGCAAATAAATTCTCGTCGATGTCTTCGACCTTAAGCGTACCCGCCGCCACCTGGGTCGCGATAGACTTGGCCGCATCTACGATTTCCAGCCGGCCGCCATAAGAAATGGCCAGATTCAGCTGCATGCCCGTATTGTTCGCCGTCTTGTCGATGGCAGACTGGAGGCTCGCCCGTGGTTTTTCCGGCAGGCGGTCCATGTTCCCGATAACCACGAGCTTTACGTTCTTTTCCATCAGGTCGGGGATTTCCTTCACCACCATCTCAATGAGGAGGTTCATCAGGTAATCCACTTCCTTGCTGGGGCGGCCCCAGTTCTCGGAACTGAACACGTAGAGAGTCATATGCTCCAGCTTCAGGTTTACGCCCACCTCAACGGCATCGATGGTAGCCTGGGTGCCCTTGCGGTGCCCCAGGAAACGCTCGAGACCGCGGCTACGAGCCCAACGCCCGTTGCCGTCCATGATGATGGCCACATGTCTAAGCTGGTTAGCCACGCCCGCTCCGAACTACACTTTCAAGAGGTCCGCTTCCTTCTCGGCAAGAAGGGCGTCGATCTTTGCGATATACTTGTCCGTCGCCTTCTGGATCTCGTCCTGCTGCTTCTTGACTTCGTCTTCGGGCAGGTCCTTGTTCTTCTTGATGGC
>CACZII010000157.1:4455-6614 GCA_902781185.1 Fibrobacter succinogenes | reverse complement strand
CGGCGGCCCTGCAGGCGCTTGCCCGCATCTACGGGGAAAACTTCCAGATCGCCGAACACGTCGCCGTACTTTTCACGGCGGGTCACAATCTCGATGTTGGCCCCCATGCGCTTGAGGCAGTTAATAGCCCCCACACGGCTACTGTTCAGTTCCACGTTCTTGATGAGGACGCGGTTGCCCTTGGGCACCGCCCCGATGGTAGAGAGCAACACCAGCGCGCAGGCCTCGGTAAAGTCGCCGGGTACGTAGTAGTCGCGGCCCGTAATCACCTTGGTCTCGGACTGCTCGGTAAACTGGGTGCGTTCCACCTTCTTGCCCTGGGCCATAAGCAGGCGGCGTTCAAATTCGCTGAGCTGTTCCACGCCGCGCCCCTCGTAACGGAGAGGCACTCCAAAATACTGGAGCATGCGGGTCCACTGGTCGCGAACCACGGTCTTCTCTTCAAAACTTATGAATTCCCCACGAATCAGGGCACGGGTCATAAGCCTGTTCCGCATAATGTAGGGCACGCTCCCCAGAGAATCCTTCTTGAGGGAGGGCTCGGCGGTATCGAAGCGGAACTTGAAATCTGCGGGGCTGTCGGACTCCACGTGAATCTTGAAATAGGCCTGGAGCCGTTCCTTGGCAAGGGCCACGGCGGCAATACCCGCCTCGTCATTCTCGGCGGCAAAGGTAAAGACCTGTTCTGTTTCGCGGCTCGCAAGAGTCCACAAAAGGATACTGTCACGCTCCCCGAAGTTGATGGGAAGCAGGGAGGGAACGGGGTACTGGAATCCCTTGCCGGTAAGCACCATCTCGTGCCCCTGCAGGTTCAGAGTAAGACCGAATTCCTCTAGGGCATTCGCAAAGCTACGGCCTTCCGCCGACCAGGAAAAATCTTCCAGCACGGTGCGACCGTTGACCAGCAGCGCCATGACCAAGGTCAGGTTTGTCCGTTCTCTATCTGGATTCAGGTAGAATTCCATTATCTTCCCTTGACTTCGTAATCCAGATACTTCAAAATCTTGAGGGCCCGAGCAGCCTCATCTTCAGTCTTGAAGGCGAGCAGGAGTGTGCCCGCCACGTTTTCACGGACCTTCATGAGTTCCACGTCGCGGACGTTGATGCCTTCTTGGGCTAGCGGTTCCAACACGCTGAGGAGAGCACCGGGCTTGTCCTTCAGCTGGACCGTAATCTCGAAGAAGGCCGACGCAGCGTTACGGCCCGGCGCGAACAGGCTTGCACGGCCGTCGTTACCGGCCTTGAAAATCTTTTCCAGCGCAGCGGAATTGTCCGACTGGCTGACGTCAGAAGGCAGCGAACCGTCCACCACCTTCAGGGCGTTCATGGCCTCGATGGTACGGTCAAGCCCCGCACGGACCTCTTCCAGCGCCCGGACGGTTTCCTTGCGGTTGGTGACGGCAATATCATGCCACATTCCCCAGCCCGAGGCGGCTATGCGGGTCATGTCCCGGAAGGCGCGACCGGCGTAATGCTGGTAGTTGTGAGAAAGCAGGCGTTCCGGCAAGTTCCCCGCCAGCGTGGAGCTGAGCATCTGGGGCATGTGGGAAACCCAGGCCATAGTGGCGTCGTGATGCTCCGGCGGGAACACCACGGCGTTGGCCCCCAGGAACTTCACCAGGGTTAGCAGAGGCTCGTAAACCGATTCTTCCATACCCTCGGGTGGGCACACGAACCAGTAGGCGTTCTCAAAAATCGCAGGATCGTTATGTTCGCAGGTCCGCTTCTCGGAACCCGCCATGGGGTGGCTCCCCACAAAACGGAACGGGGCCGGCAGGGTCGAACCCGCCTTACAGATTTCCACCTTGGTGCTGCCGATGTCGGAAACCAGCACCTGACGCCCGGAGGCTTCTACACCCTTCGCCCAGGACACCCCCTTAAGGGCCTCCATGGTCTTCAAAATGTGAAGAATGGGGCCGCACAGCAAAATCAGGTCGCTGTCCTTGGACCACTCCTCTACGGCGTCGTATTCAAAAAACTCGTTGGCCAGCTCCAGTTCCTGAGCACGCTTCAGCGTGGCAGCAGAACTCACCGCCCGGATAATAGCTGGAAACTTGGCCTGCTTGACAGCAGCCGCAATGGAACTGGCCAAAAGCCCAAAACCAACCAAGGTGAACCGTTTCATCAATCCTCCACCTTGCGGGTCTCTTCCATGACGA
>CACZII010000157.1:0-4450 GCA_902781185.1 Fibrobacter succinogenes | reverse complement strand
GCATCGAGAACCCTGGATTCCCTCTCCGGGTCCAAAACCGGCAACCCCGCAAGCTTTTTTTCCTTCCCAATCTCACGGGCGAAGGACGCCCTCTTGTTCAAGAGGGAGATAAGCTCGATGTTCAGTTCGTCTATACGGGCACGCCAGTCATCAATAGTCATGTCAGAAAAAATAGCAAAAATGTCAACTTATTTGACTATATTATCGCTATGCTGCACCTGAAATTTGCATTGAATCTGGAAAACCTTGCCGACGAGATGATTGACGCTCTCAGCAAGCATTGGACGGATCCTTTTGATTCGCCTATTGTCGTTTTTCCAGACCCTAAAATTGAGCAATGGTTCAGGTTGCGTTATATTGCCAAATGCGGTGTTCTTGCCAACTTAGAGATTGTCACTCTCGATAAATTCTTGTTCAAGTATTTGACGCAAGGGGATACTTCTAAACAGAAGTTGACGGCAGATATTCTGTGCAATGTGCTGATCGCCTATTTGAACGAGGCGTATTCTGGCAAGGCGGCGTCTATCCCAAAAGAAATCCGGAATTATCTTTATAAAAAATCCGGTGAGATAGACGAGTCGAAACTATTTGATTTTGCGCGCACCTTGGCGGGCCTGTTCTTGGAATATGAAACGAGTCGCCCGGGCGGATTCATTTCACCTTTACAGAATAAACATCACGAAGGCTTGCTCGCCTATTGGAAAGAGGGCGCTTTGCGCGACTTTTTCTCGGAAGAAAACAAGCCCTTGCCTAAAGAAAAATGGCAGCGTGAAATTTATGCCCGCCTGTTCCATAATGCAGAGGGCAAATCTCTGCTGACCCAGGTTTTCGAAGCCACCTGCAAGCGCACCGGTAAAAATACGGCATTCCTGACGATTCCTTACTTGTTCTCGCAGCGTGTTGATACTTCGCAGTGGAAAAAGCCCGTGTTTATTTTCGGCCTTTCGGGCATGGGCCAGTTTTATCGTGTTATTTTGCAGCAGTTCGCTGCGGAACACGATATTTTCGCCTTTATCCAGAATCCATGTATGGAATTCTGGGAAGATGTGGGAAGCAAACCGGTTACCCGTTGGAGCAAGAAAGACGAACCTTCGAGAATTGCGCTCCCGATGCCCAAGGATTCCTTGACGGAAGAAGGCCTTGCCGAAAACGAGAATATGCTGCTCAAGAACTGGGGGCGTACCGGTCGAGAAAATATCCGCCTGTGGTGCCTAGCGTCGGATTACACATTTGATTTTGTCGGCTACGAATACACTCCGGATTCGCTGTTGCATCAGGTGCAGTATCTTATTTCGCACCGTTTGAATCACTTTGACGAATCCGAAGTGGGCAACCTAAAATCGTCTGAAAAAGACGACTCGCTGACGCTTGCGGCGGCCCCGTCTTCTTTGCGCGAAATTGAAAACTTACATACGCAAGTTTGCCTACTTTTAAAACAGGACGTGCGCCTTGACGAGATGGTGGTCATTGCCCCGGATCTTGATTCTTACAGGACTCCCATTGAACAGGTGTTCAATGCGGCTCCGCGGGACAGCGAATTCTACATTCCGTATGCGATTACGGATTACCCTGAAAAAGATTCCTTGGTCGGCAAGGCCATTGCGAACCTTCTGGATATCCATCAACAACGTTCGATTTCAAGGCCTGCGTTCTTCGACCTTGTCAAGAACCCGGTAGTACAATCTACATTGCAAATTACCGATAGCGATGTAGCTGCTTGGGAAAAATGGGTGGTGAACATGAACGTTTACCGCCACGCCAGTGAAGACGATTGGAGCCGTTGCATTAGCCAGATGCTCTTTTCGCAGGTGACCGACGCTCCGTTTGCCTCGGCCCATGAACGTTATTTGCCTTACGAAGATATTGAATCATCCGATAGCAATCTCACGCTAAAGTTTATCAACTGCATCGATGAACTGGGCCGCTGGATTCGTTTTGCGGCAGAAGGCATTGAAAAAACGCAAACCAAGTCTCTCGCCCTTTTAAAAACGCATTTGGCCCACTGGGTAGGCCTGAATGCCAAGGAAGACCGCTTTGCGGTTGAAAAGAAAATTTGGCAAAAAGTGCAGAGCGCCATTGACCTGATGGAATTCCAATTCGATGCAGGGGCTCCGCTCATTTCGTGGAAAATTGTCGGACAGCTACTTTCCAGCGCCTGCGAAGATTCCCACACAGGCAATACGCGACTTTTCAGCAGTGGCCTTACATTCATGCGGTTCGCAGTCAACAGGGTTGTTCCTGCAAGGCATATCTTCTTTATCGGAGCGAATGCGGGCGTGTTCCCCGGACAAAAGAAAGCGAATACCATGGATTTGCGCACGCAAACGGCTCGCTGGCCGGGTGACGATACTCCTGTCGACAAGAATTGCTATACCTTCTTGTGCCAGCTGATGAGTGCCGCAGAGGGTTTCCACATCAGCTATGTCAATAGAAACCTGAAAAAAGACGAAGAACTTTTCCCGTCTTCGGTGATTAGGGACATGCAATTCTTTATTGGCGAAAGCGCCTGCCCGAATAGTGCTGCTTTTAAGGAACGCAAGATTCCGCTGGACGAAACCCGCACCGATGAAGAACTTTTCACGCTCCGTTCGATTCGTAATAAGTTGAACCGAGTCTTTGTAAGCCCGACAGAAAATCAGACCGCTCAACCGCAAGAGATGCAGCTTACCTTGCCCGATACGGTGAATGTGCGGGATTTCAAGAGATTCTTTGACGACCCGTTCCAGTTCCAACTTTCCCGAAAGGTGACGTTGCCCTCGGTGGAAAACGACCCTGAAAAGGAACTCTACGAACCGGTTTCGCTCAACAATCTCGACAAGTCCATCTTACTCAAGGATTTTGTGCAGTCCATTCTAGATAGCGAAAAAATCAAGGATTCCACAACAGAACAGGAATGGATTATAAAGAAGAAAATTCCGCGTGGCGTGTTCGGTGAGGTCGCCCTCAGCGGCATCAATGCGGAATCGGCAATTATTTTCAACTTGATTTCAGAAAGCATTGAGGGCAAATCTATTGCCTACCAGGAAAAGTTGGATGTGACCTTATTGGAAGGGGCCCATAGCTGGACACTACGTTCTAAACTGGATTGGCATCAAGTTTTGGCAGACGGAACGCACCTGCTGTTCAGCGTAAAATCCGGAAGTGTCTTCAATACCGATTTCATCAAACTTTTCTTA
Source organism: Fibrobacter succinogenes (assembly GCA_902781185.1). Lineage (GTDB taxonomy): Bacteria > Fibrobacterota > Fibrobacteria > Fibrobacterales > Fibrobacteraceae > Fibrobacter > Fibrobacter succinogenes_G. The sequence continues at coordinate 1,274 of CACZII010000157.1, read as the reverse complement.
GATGCGTTATTGATTGCGGCTGCTAAACAGGGCGCTGAGAGCACAACCCATTTTGAGCTGAGAATGTTTTCTAGTAGGAAAGAGGACGTCCAAAAGGAGTTTACCATTGACAGGAATGATGCTGTTCTCCGCCTGAAAAAGATATACCACCGCTGCTTTGTCGAAAACTACCGCAAATGCGTTCCCGCAAAAATGTATGACGAACGCGATATGCAAACCTTTGTCAGTTACCGTTCAAAATTGGCAGGCAAATTTGGCGCCTGGTCTTATTTTGATGGCAAGAATCTTTTTGACCCCGAAAAATTTTCCGGTTTCTCTCGTGACAATTTCTTGAACGACTGGAATGATGCTGTGTCGGAACAGGTCCGTTTACTGGATCCCATCTGGAGCGAAGATAATGAGTAATGAAGTTTTCGACATAGAAAAATTTGACGGAAGCGAAAACCTCTTTATCGCGGCTTCGGCAGGTACTGGCAAAACTTACACGATTCAGCAGGTCGTAGGTAAACTTGTAGCTCAGGGAATGAACCTGAACCAGATTCTGATTGTGACCTATACTGAAAAGGCCGCAGGCGAGCTCAAAGACCGCATTCGCAAAAAAATTGAAGATTTATTCAAGAAGGACAGCGAAAATATTAACCTGCAACAAGCCTTACACGATGTGCAGGGGGCACCAATTGGAACAATTCATTCGTTCTGCCAAAAGATCACGCAGGAATTCGCCTACGAAACCGATGTTCCGCTCAAACAGGAATTGATTGACGATAGCGCTGTTGAAGAACTGAGTGAAGTACAACGGTGACATTGAAACCTTTACGGAACTTTTAATGGCTGCCATTGCCAGCTATATTCCCGAAACAGTTTCACTCTCGGGTGATGTAGAGCTCCATCTCGGCGCAGAAGGGTTTAACCTTGACGATGTAGGAATCCTAGCCGAAGCGTTAACATTTGATGACCTTAGAAAAGTTTCTTGCGTCGAAGCTGCTTGCGATATTCTCAAAATACACCAGGACGAACCTATTTCCAAATCCAAGACTGCGGGCGACTTGCTTAAGGCGGTGTCGTCGTGGACAAAGGGCTTCGCCCTATATAACGGCGTGTCGTTCAAGTTCAATGTCGTGGGCGACGGCTCGGAACTGGATTCGGCACTTGGCGTTATCAAGGATCTCAAGGCTCTTCTGGATGAAAAATCAGGCGGAGTCGAACAACTGCTATTGCATCGTTGTCTTTACGAATACATTCCCAAGCTTTTTGACGCCTGGCAACTCCATAAG
>CACZII010000156.1 GCA_902781185.1 Fibrobacter succinogenes | reverse complement strand
ACTTCTTCGCGAGATGGTAAAGAGCAAGGCTTCTGACTTGCACATTCGCGTGGGAACTCCTCCTATTTTCCGCATCAACGGGTCTCTGGTAAAAATTTTCGACACCCGTATTGACCCCGCCATGATGGATTCCTTCTTGGATGATATCATGAACAGGGATCAGAAGCAGCGTTTCGAGACCAACAAGGAATGCGACTTTGCTGTGGGCGCTCGCGACATGGGCCGTTTCCGTGTGAACGTGTTCCGTCAGCGCGGCACTATCGCCGTGGTAATTCGTCACATTAAGGCAAAGATTCCTCCTTTCGAAGAACTGGGGCTCCCTGAAGTGGTCAAGGACTTGGCTCTGACTCGCCGCGGCCTTATCCTGGTGACGGGTACGACCGGTTCCGGTAAGTCCACTACGCTGGCCTCCATGCTGGATTACATCAACCAGAACGAGTCGGTCAACATCATTACGGTGGAAGACCCTATCGAATACCTGTACAACGACAACAAGGCTATTATCTCCCAGCGTGAACTTGGAGTGGATACGCTGTCGTATGCCAACGCTCTTCGTGCTGCTCTCCGTCAGGACCCCGATGTGCTACTGGTGGGCGAAATTCGTGACTTGGAGACCATGGCCATTGCCCTTACGGCTGCTGATACAGGTCACATGGTGTTTGCCACTATCCATACCACTAACGCTACTGAAACGATTCAGCGTGTGCTTTCCATGTACCCGCCGCACCAGCACGACGAAATTCGCTTGTTGTTGGGCGAAGTGTTGGCTGGCATTATTTCGCTCCGTCTGTTGCCTACCAAGGATGGAAAGGGCCGTGTGCCTGCTGCCGAAATCCTGGTGAATACGGCGGCGATCAAGGAATACATCAAGGACAAAGACAAGCTTGCTATGGTGGAATCGGCTATTGCCGAAGGCCACATGCAGTACCATAGCCAGACCTTTGACCAGTCCTTGCTGGAACTCTACAACCAGGATAAGATCTCCCTGGATGTGGCCCTGAATGCGGCTACCAATAGGGATGACTTCGAACTGAAGATTCGCGGTATTACCGGAACTTCGGAACGCGGCTGGATGTAGTTGTCTCGGGACATTCGTTTTTTGTAGTTTGTTTCGCGGAATGCCTGCGGGCGTTCTTTGGCGGATTCCGTAGGAATCTCTTTTGAATATGTTTTTCATGGAGGTCCTGCGGTGCGAACCCTTGTCCCCCTCGTCTTTCTTTTCCTTTACTCTCTTTCTTTCGGGGTGACCCTGGATTTTGTGGACACTCCCGTGCAGGATGTGGCTCGTAGCTTATCGTTGGCGTACGATGTTCCCGTCATGGTGGATGCCGCCGTGGATAGTCGGCGGGTAACCTTTCATCTGGATGGGGTCTCCCTGCTAGAAGGACTATCCGCCTTGTGTGAATCCAATGGATTGGAACTGGTCCAGAAAGAGAACCTGCTTGTAATTCAGCCCCGCAAGCATCGGGGGAAAAGCGACATCCTGTTTCAGGATACCCTGGTTTCGGTACAAGTTCAGGACAAGGATGTTCTTGAGTTCTTGGAAGAGTATAGCGCCACCACGGGGCTGAACATTTTATGGAATCCCGATGTCCAGGGGAAGGTTTCGGGAAGTATCCGCAGCTTGCCTTCGGAACAGGCATTCCGTTCCCTGATGGAAATAAACGGCTTTGTGGTCCAGAAAAAAAATGGTTGCCTGATGGTTCGGACTTCGGCGACTCTTTCCGGTACTGATTCTCGTGGGACTTTGCAGAACGCTCCGAAAATCTGGAAAGATGGCGAACTGTATGAGGCTCACTTGGATGGAATTCCCATGGGCGAAGCCCTGAAGGAACTGGCGTCGCTGGCGGGTCTGAACCTTGCCCTCTACGGGAACCTGGAAGAAAAAGTCCGGCTGGATTTTACGGAGGTGAACCTTCAAGATTTCTTGCAGTCTCTGTTCCGCGGGAGCCGCTATAGTTTCCAGCTGGATTCCAATACCTTGTCGGTATCGGAAGGTGGCTCCAGGAATCCGCTTTCTACCACAGAGCTTTACCTACTGAAACATGTTCAATGCGAAAAGGCCATGCTGCAGTTGGGAAAGATGTTCTCTGGCGGAGAGCTGACGGTGTCCGAAGTGAAGGAGCAGAATGGAATCCTGCTTTCGGGAACTGCCGATAGGATTCAGACGACGGTGTCCCTGTTGCAGAAGATAGACGTGCCCCTAATGCAGGTGACTCTTTCCTGTGTCATTGTAGAATTCAAGAAGGGCAAGGCCTTTGAAATCGGGCTACGGGGCGGCACGGGCCGGCGCACGAAAGAAGGGGACTTGGGGTTGAAAGGCTTTCTGGATTTTCTGGGAAAGGACGCGTCCGGCAAGGGCGCCGTCGGCAAGATAGGCATATTGCCGGACCGTTTCGAGATGGAGCTTGCTTCTATGGAAGAGAACAACCAGGCCAAAGTTCTGGCTCGCCCGCGGCTTACCACGTTGAATGGCAACAAGGCGGAACTGAACGTGACCAATACGGTTTACTACTTGGTAAGCCAGGTCAGTGCCGAGGGTTACCCCATTACGGACTATCGTTCCTTCAACGACGGAATATCTCTGGAGTTAATTCCTTCGGTAACTCGTGAGGGCGTCATCACTCTGGATGTGGCTCCCGAAATCAAGACGGCGGGACGCAGCTCCGGTGACGGCCCGCGGGATATCAGTACCCGGAACCTAAAGACGATGGTGCTGTTGAAGAATGGCGAGACCCTTTGCCTGGGTGGACTGGTACGCAAGAACCGCACCGAGGTGCGAACTGCTGTTCCTTTCCTAGGAAGCATTCCGTTTATCGGCAGGCTTTTCAGCTACGAGAGCGAGGAGGAAGAGGAAAGCGAGCTTGCCATCTTTATCACGCCGGAGGTGAAGTTCTGATGGCCCGCGTTCAGGGCGTTCCAGCCCGCATTTGTACCTGGGAGCTGGTGACGGGCTTTGGCCAGAACCCGACGGAAGAAGACCTGAAGGATTATTTCCACAGGGATTTTCCAGAGACGGAGCAGTTGCCGAAATTCTGGAAGATGATTTCTTTCAATTCGTCGGAAGGCCGTCATCACCGTTATTTGGTGATTCTTGGGAAGGATGGAGATTTACCAAATTCTTTGGTCTTGTTTGCGCTTGCTGACGAACAGATGAGTTTCGGTGAAGGAGATGGAAATTTTCGCTATGCGGCCATTGTGCGCGGCACTCTCTACGTGCTGGTCTTTTATGAGGGAAGGCTTTGCCACTGGTCCGAGGAACGTGGCTACGGAGATTCCTCGGAAGACTCCTGGGCTCGGGAAAGGCTTTACAACATGGACGAATTCTTGCAGCGCGATCCGCTGTTCTCCCAGGCGGAGGCTTTCCGGTATGGAAACTTAGAGCATCTGGACATAGACTTTGACAATCCTGCAGGGGAGTGGGCAGAACAGCTTCGGAAGGCCTCCAGGGATCCTTTCTGGAAGGGCCTGCATCTTGAACCCAGGAGAAAGGGCCCGCGGGTAGCCTTGTCTATAATTCTATTATTGACGGTGATGGTGGCTGTACTTTTGGCATGGGAAAATCTTCATGTCGGACGCGGGAAACTTCTCAGTCCGGAGGCGCCTCGGCTTACTCCACCCGCGACAGCAACCATATCAAAAGAAATCAAATTCCGTGACTTTTTGAAAAAAACGTACTCAAAATCAGAAAGTGCCATATCCGAATGCCCTAAGCCTGCTCTGGAAATTCGCGGAATCGTGGGGAACAGGTTGTTTTCGGGGTTGTTCAGTGGCATGCCGGTCATGAAAAAGATCGGGGACTCCTTGGAATCTTACAAGGTGAAATCCGTGCTCCGTGACCGTGTAGTGCTGGAATGCGGCGGCAGGGAATGGGAGGTGCTCAATGGTGGGGCGCCCTAGTTCCCGTGGGTTCGTGCTGCCCCTGGTGGCCATCCTGCTATTTGCCTTGACCCTGCTTTTCACCACGCTGCTGAAGTCGGCGGGCAGGCTGAATCCTGTGCTGGCCCGATACAAGTCGGATTTCGAGACTTTCTACAAGGCGGAATCTGCTGTGCTTCTTCACTTGCAGGGATTCCCGTCGGATTATTATCAGGACCTGCCTCGCGTTCAGGCAGAACC
>CACZII010000155.1 GCA_902781185.1 Fibrobacter succinogenes | reverse complement strand
GTTCCCTGAAGAATCTTGATTTCGGACTGGAGGGTTACGTTTTCTTGTTTGAGACGGGTAATCTCCGCCTCGGCTTCGGAGTTGGTGCAAGCGGAAACAAAGAACACCAGAGCAAGAACAGCAAGAACTTTATACATAACGAATACCTCTAGTAAAAAATAACAAGATTCTAAAACCTTTCTACCCTGAAGCCTCGACGGCGTAAGAGTTCAATGACATTATCCTGGTCCAGCACTAGGTGAGCCGTTCCCACTACCACAAAGACCTTGCGGTTTTCTGTCAGAAACTGAGCTATACCTACCGCCATCTTTTCGTTTCTTTCCTTGTAAACACGCCTGTCAGATTCAGCCTCCATCAGAGAATCCCGAGCCGTCGCTTTTTCCGGGTCTTGCCTTTCGGAGCGAAGCACCTGCACCATCAGGGAATCGTCGCCAGTTTTCCAAGCGCGGGACATCTGGGAAACCATGGAATCCAGATTGGAAATTTCTTTCAGCGTGTTTTCCAGATAGTAAATCCCCAGGGTGTCGCCTTCGGAAGTATCTGCCAGGGCGCCCACCTGCTCCTCAGCAGTTTCAAGACCTACGATAGGCATGCCCCGCAAGGCGGCACTATCCAGAAGCACCGCATCAATACCATAAGCGGGGTCTATTCCCGAGCGCTGGATAGCGATAGAACTGAGCGTCATGGCGGCAAGCCAGGGACGCATGTTCATAAGGGCCGTGCTCGGAAAGTTCCAAACGGTACACAGACTGTCCAAGGAATTCCAGAGGGCGACGGGCAGCACCTCATTCAGGCGTCGGCCCTGAGGAAGCAGGCCCTTTTCCAGACTGTTGGCGGTCACGCTTGCCGCCACAGAATCGTCCGCAATGTTAATCTCTACGGCCAGTTCTTCGGATTCATCGAAGGCTGCGTTAATATAGGGGGACAAAGGATAAAAAGAACTGTCTGCAAAATGGATACTCCCGAGAATCCACACATGGGAATCATTGTCGGAAACTTTCCACAGAAAATGCCGAGGCGTTGAAGTCTGGTTCTGCGAAACGCCAGCACCCGAAGAGGCGCAACCAGCCAGCAGCATCGCGCACAACAAGGCAAGAACAGACAAAATAAGAGACGGTTTCACCTAGACCTCCGCCCAACTGAGAAGGCCAAGTTCACGGGCACGAGCCGCCGGAGCGAATTCTAGGTTTTCCTGGGAAGTAAAGGCCAGGATGAAATCCGCATACTTTTCACCGTAGTCAATCCAGTGGGTGGAAAGCACAACAGCCATGCCTTTTTCACGGGAAAGTCTCTGTAGCGTTACAAACAAATTCTTACGCCGGGGAATATCCATGAAGGCGTCGGGTTCATCCAACAGCAAAAGCTTCACCTGCTGGGCTAGCGCTCGGGCCAAATACACGCGGCTCCGCTCACCGTCGGAAAGTTCTGCCACCTTGCGCTCGGCAAAGGCATTCACATCCATCTCGGTCAATGCTTGATTGATAATCTGTTCGTCTTCAGCAGAACGGCCGTCCAGAAAGCCCGCGTAAGGCGAGCGGCCCAAGGACACGAATTCCCGGACCGTCATCTCGGCAGGAGCCACAAGCCCCATCCGAACCAAGGCCACCTTCTTGGAAAGTTCCCGCAGGCTGTATTCCACAAGAGGCCGACCATCCAATTCCAAAATTCCAGACAAAGGAATAATCGTGCCGGCAAGGGTCTTGAGGAGCGTACTCTTACCGCAGCCGTTCTCCCCCACCAAGGCCACAACCTGCCCTGCCGGAATCTCCATGTCCAAAGGTTTCGCCAAGGGTGCCGCATAGCCAAAGGTCACTTGCCGCAACTTGAGGAGCATTACAGGCCTCCTCTCTTAGCGGACCGAACCAGCACCCAAAGAATCACAGGTACACCCACCAGACTTAAGATTGCGTTCAGAGGATACTCCGGGAAAAGCCCTGCCAAAAGCGCAAGACACATGCCACACAAGGCAGAACCCGGCAACAATACACGGTGGTTAGAAGTCTTGAACAGCAGGTAAGCCAAGTGGGGAACAGCAATCCCGAGAAACGCCACAGGCCCGCAGAAGGCTGTAACCGCAGCCGCCAGAACAGACGCTCCCAGGAGCACAAATTTCTTGTACAGAGAAACCTTGATTCCAAGCCCACGAGCAAAGTCATCACCCAGGCGGGCCCCATTCAGGTAACGTACCGAAGCGCCAATCAACGCAAGGCCCACAACTACCGCTATCGCAAAAATCCAAATGCCGCCAAGGGTCAAACGCCCGAAGCTTCCCATACCCCAGGATACATAGACCCGCAGGGATTCCCCATCACTCATGGTAATCAACAGGCTGATACAGGCGTCGATAAAGTAGCCTATCAAAAGCCCAGCCACAAGCAAGACCGTATTGTTCCTGAACCTAGAGGCAATGGCAAGAATCAAAAGCGTCACGCCGAAGGCGCCGACAGAGGCCGCCGTCAAGGTGCCGAACCGCCCAAAGCTAAAGCCCGCCAGCATGGAAAGGGCCACCGCAAAGCTTGCGCCGCTGCTGATACCCAACACAAAAGGGCCCGCCAGGGGATTCTGGAAAACCGTCTGCAAAGAAAGGCCCGACACCGAAAGGGCAATGCCGGCAAGCAGCGCAGCCGCCACACGAGGGACTCGCAAGTCCCAGAAAATCCGGGAATCAAGAAGTTCGCCCATAGAAACATCCACGGGACCGCTAACAAGGGTAATAAAGGAAAGGGCAACGATGCAAAGGGAAAGGGCTGCAAAGCAGAACGCAATCCGCTTCATGAAGCCCTACTTCTTCTTGGCTTTTTCCAGTTCCTTCTGCATGGCCTGAGTGGCCGCCTGGTCCCTGATATAGAACTCAGGAGGAACATTTTCAAAACCCTGGAGGGCATTGAGCCAGTTGTCGTTCATATCGCGGAATTCCAGTTTGTTCAAATTATAACGGAGCGTATCCCCGAAAATTTTGAACGTGGTGAAATCCCAACGGATAACCTGGCGGTCCTTGAACACTTCACGGGTCACCAGGGAAGTATCGTTGTTGAACTGGTAACGGGCCTTATAGGCGTATTCACCGGTCATCTGGTAACGACCGGAATCAGAGTAGGTGCGGGTCACGCCATAAATGGTGTCGTTCATGCCGAAACGGATTTCAGCATCGCGGAAGGCATGGCCGTGGGCCACGATGGCGGTGCGCCAGACACCGAAGACGATTTCCTTCATGGCCTTCTGGAACACGGTGTCCTTTTTCCAATGGTCAAAGTTGCTCTTGTCGTAACGGGCACGCTTCACGTACTTGCCTTCGAGGATGAGCTTGCGGACGCTGTCGGCACGAGCCTTAGCAAGGCTGTCAGTATTCTGCTTCAGGGGAACTGCTGCCGCTTGCGCATCGATGGAATCCAGCTTAGCCTGGATCATCTCATCCAGGACCTCAGTGGCACCACGGGGAGTCACCAGCTCTTCGGCAGGGGTTTCCGCCACTACGGCAGTGGAGTCGGCCTGCTTAGGAGGGGTCGGCAGTGTTTCAGTCGCCGCGGCATCCTGAGCAAAGGAAAAACCGGCAAGGGACAGGGTCAAAATAGAAGCAACAAAGTACTTTGAAATAGAGCGTATCATCACCAATAAATTTAGTTAAAGAGCTAAAAAAAGTTCCGCTTTTTCAAAAAAAAGCAAAAAAATGCCTAAAAAAGCCGTTCAAATTCAACCGCACCGCCCATGGCGGTCGCCAAACGGCCTAGCCCCCTCAGGAATTTTATATTTGGCCCATGCTAGACTATTCCCAGGTAACAAGCCCCTGCTTTGTGCTGGATGAGGCACGCCTCCGCAGGAACATGGAAATTCTGGACCAGATCCAGAAACAGACCGGTGTACACATCATTTGCGCCCTGAAGGGCTACAGCTTCTGGCGCTCCTTCCCCATTATCGCCGAGTACCTGCCAGGAGCTACCGCCTCCAGTTTGAACGAGGCAAGGCTTGCCCGTGAAGAGATGAACAAGCGATTCTAAGCCTAGCCGACCACATCACCTTCAACAGCTTTAGCCAGTGGATCAGGTTCAAGGACAAGACCCTGAAGGCTGGCGTCAGCGCAGGCATCCGGGTGAACCCCGAGTTCTCTACGGTAGAAACCGACATCTACAACCCCTGCGGAAAGTTCTCCAGGCTTGGCGTCACTGAAAAGGAATTCAAGCCCGAACTGCTGGACGGTATCGAGGGGCTACACTTCCACGCCCTGTGCGAGCAGGACGCCGATGCCTTGGAGGGCGTGCTGAAAGCCTTCGAAGCGAAGTTCGGGAAGTACCTAGCCCAGATGAAATGGGTGAACTTTGGCGGCGGACATCACATTACCCGCAAAGATTACCACCGGGAACAGCTTGTACAGATTCTGAAAGACTTCCGCAGCCGCTACCCCCACCTGCAGGTTATCTTGGAACCGGGGGAAGCCGTGGGCTGGCAGACCGGCGAGCTGGTGGCTACGGTAGAAGACATTGTCCACAACGAGATGGACATCGCCATACTGAACGTGTCTATTAGCGCCCACATGCCCGACTGCCTAGAAATGCCCTACCGGCCCACCATCACGGGCGCCGGGTTCCCCGGCGAAAAACCTTTTACATACAAAATAACAGGTGGTACCTGCCTAGCGGGTGACCAACTTGGGGATTTCTCCTTCGACAAACCCTTACAAGTGGGCGACCGGATTATCTTCGAAGACATGATCCACTACACCATGGTGAAGACCACCTTCTTCAACGGCGTGCGTCACCCCGATATAGGCATGTTCGACATGAGCGGCAAATTCCACCTGCTGCACAAGTTTACCTACGAACAGTTCAAGGAGAAACTGTAGACATTCCGACCCTGACCTTCGTCAGGGTGACGACGGTAAAACGACTATGGTATTCAATAGCGAAGACGAGACATACGACTGGGCAGTGGAATTCGGGCGCACGCTGAAACTGGGCGACATGGTGGCGCTATACGGCAACCTGGGCGCAGGCAAGACCGTCATTAGCCGCGGTGTCTGCAAGGGTCTTGGCTTTGACGGGAACGTGTGTTCCCCTACCTACACCCTGCTTCACGAATACCCCAACGACCCGCCCATCTTCCACTATGACCTTTACCGCCTGGAACCGGGCACGGACATCTGCGAAGTTGGTCTGGAACCCGATTATCTGGGAAAGGGAATCACCCTTATCGAATGGCCCGAGCGCCTGGAAGAGAACACGGCGGGCATTACACACATCATCAAGATTGAAATCCTCTCCGAGACAAGCCGCGAGGTTTCCCTAGAGAAAGTAGGAGCAGAAAAATGAAAGCCATTACCCTGAAAGCAGGCCGCGAAAAGTCCGCACTCCGTTACCATCCGTGGATATTCAGTGGCGCCGTCGACGAAGTGGTAGGCGACCCGGAACTGGGCGATACCGTAGAGGTCTACAGCTACCGAAGCGACTTTCTGGGCCTAGCGGCGTACTCGCCCAAATCCCAGATTCGCGGGCGCTTCTGGACCTTCGGAGAGAAGACCAACATCGACCGGGAATTCTTCAGCGACCTACTGGACCGAGCCATTACCGCCCGCAAGAGTCGCGGTTTTGACATCGAAGACAAGGAATCCGCCTTCCGCCTAATCAACGCCGAGAACGACGGCATTCCGGGCTGCATCATCGACAAGTACGCCGACATCTACTCGATGGAAATATTGGCCGCCGGCGCCGAAGTTCACCGCGACACGATTTACGAACTGCTGGCCGAAAAGACCCACTGCAAGGGCATCTACGAACGCTGCGATTCCGAAGTCCGCAAAAAGGAAGGCCTGCCGCTGCGCACCGGTTGCGTTTATGGCGAAGTGAGTGACGAACCCGTAATCATCAACGAGAACGGGATTCTCTTCCCCATCGACGTGAAGAACGGTCACAAGACCGGTTACTATCTGGACCAGCGTGACGCACGCCGCCGCATCGGTGAACTTTCCAAAGGCAAAAAGGTGCTGAACTGCTTCTGCTATACCGGCGGATTCGGACTTTACGCCCTCCGCGGCGGCTGCGAAAAAGTTTACCAGGTGGATGTTTCCAAGGACGCCCTCAAGCTCGCCAAGGAAGGCATCATGCGGAATAAACTCAGTACCGCCCATGCCACCCACGTAGAGGCGGACGTATTCCAGTACCTACGCAAGTGCCGCGACAAGGCGGAGACTTTTGACCTGATTGTGCTGGACCCGCCCAAGTTCGTGGAGAGCAAGGACAACCTGCAGAAGGGCGCCCGGGGCTACAAGGACATCAACCTGCTGGCTATGAAGCTCTTGGCCGAAGGCGGCATGCTGGCAACGTTTAGCTGTTCTGGCCTTATGGAGATGGACTTGTTCCAGAAGATTATTGCCGATGCCGCCGCCGATGCCCATCGGCGCGTTCAAATCATTGAACGCTTCGGCCAACCCGCCGACCACCCCGTGAATACAGCCTTCCCCGAAGGTCAGTACCTGAAGGGCCTGCTGGTGCAGGTGGTGTAAAATCCTTTATTTTTACACAAAAAAAAGCCCGCCAAAGCGGGCCTTTTTTGTAAAGGGAGATCCCCGCCTTCGCGGGGATGACATCAGGAGAGGCGCGGACGCCCACTCCTAATTAATCCTTGCCATAAACCTTTTCGGCGTAGGTCACGGTGGCGCCGAGGTATTCGCGGTTCATCTTGGCGATGTAATCCACGGTGATACCCTTCGGGCATGCAGCCTGGCATTCGTAAAGGTTCGTGCAGTTGCCGAAGCCTTCCTTGTCCATCTGAGCGACCATGGCGAGAACGCGCTTCTTGGCCTCGACCTTGCCCTGGGGCAAGAAGCTGAGGTGAGAGACCTTCGCAGAAACGAAGAGCATAGCAGAAGCGTTCTTACAGGCGGCCACGCAGGCACCGCAACCAATGCAAGCGGCAGCGTCAAAGGCGCGGTCGGCATCAGCCTTGGGAACCGGAATGGTGGATGCTTCAGGAGCGGCACCGGTGTTGACGGAAACGAAACCGCCAGCCTGGATAATACGGTCGAATGCGGTACGGTCAACGGCGCAGTCACGGATAACCGGGAATGCGGCAGCGCGCCACGGTTCGATCACGATGGTGTCGCCATCCTTGAACTTGCGCATGTGAAGCTGGCAGGTAGTAGTCGCATGGTCGGGACCGTGCGGCATACCGTTGATGACGAGAGAGCACATACCACAAATACCTTCGCGGCAGTCGTGGTCGAAAGCGAAGCCTTCCTTGCCCTGCTTCATCTGTTCTTCGTTCACAATGTCGAGCATTTCCAAGAAGGACATGTCCGGAGAAACATCGTTGATCTTGACAGTTTCGAACTGTCCCTTGGTCTTGGCATCCTTCTGACGCCAAATCTTCAAAGTCAAATTGAGTCCGCTCATTATTTGTAGCTCCTAGTAACAAGGTGGACGTTATCAAAGGTAAGGGGTTCCTTGGAGAGTTCCGGCTTCACGCCGTCGCCCTTGTATTCCCAGGCGCCCACGTAGCAGAAGTGTTCGTCGTCGCGCTTGGCTTCGCCTTCTTCGGTCTGGCTTTCTTCACGGAAGTGACCGCCGCAAGATTCTTCGCGGTGGAGAGCGTCGAGGGTAAGCACTTCGGCGAATTCGAGGAAGTCAGCCACACGGCCGGCACGTTCCAGGTTCTGGTTGAAGGAACCTTCGGAACCGAGCACGTTGACGTTCTGCCAGAATTCTTCGCGGAGGGCCGGGATCTTCTCGAGAGCAGTTTCCAAGCCCTTCTTGTTACGGGCCATGCCCACGTATTCCCACATGATGTTACCGAGTTCACGTTACCGAGTTCACGATGGATATCGTTAACAGTGCGGTGACCCTTGATGGAGAGGAGCTTGTGGATGCGTTCTTCGGTCTGCTTCTTGCAGTCTTCGAACGCGGCATCGGATTCGGAAACCTTCTCGAGCTTGGTGCCCGCGAAGTAGCCGCCGATGGTGAACGGAATGACGAAGTAACCGTCGGAGAGGCCCTGCATAAGAGCAGAAGCGCCGAGGCGGTTTGCACCGTGGTCGGAGAAGTTGGCTTCACCGAGAACGAAGCAGCCCGGGATAGTGGACATCAGATCGTAGTCCACCCAGAGGCCGCCCATGGTGTAGTGGATGGCCGGGAAGATGCGCATCGGGACCTTGTACGGGTCTTCGTCGGTGATCTTCTCGTACATCTGGAAGAGGTTGCCGTACTTGGCAGACACGCCGGCAACGCCCATGCGCTGGATAGCGTCGGCGAAGTCGAGGTACACAGCCTGCTTGGTGTTGCCCACGCCGAGGCCGGCGTCGCAAACCTGCTTGGCGTTACGGGATGCCACGTCACGCGGGACGAGGTTACCGAAGCTCGGGTACTTCTCTTCGAGGTAGTAGTAACGTTCTTCTTCCGGAATCTGATCCGGGCTACGGGTATCGCCAGCCTTGCGCGGAACCCAGATACGGCCGTCGTTACGGAGAGATTCACTCATCAAGGTGAGCTTGGACTGCAGGTCGCCGTGGCGAGGAATGCAGGTCGGGTGAATCTGCGTGTAGCAGGGGTTAGCGAACAGGGCGCCGCGCTTGTAGGCACGGAAAGCAGCCGTCACGTTGGAACCCTGGGCGTTAGTAGAAAGGTAGTAGACGTTACCGTAACCACCGGTGCA
>CACZII010000154.1 GCA_902781185.1 Fibrobacter succinogenes | reverse complement strand
TGAAAAACTCTGTGTCTTTGCAGCTTCTCCTGACACCTTGAGCGACATGGTTCCTGCCAAGGCAAAACTGGAACCGGAACAGGCCTTTGAAATCCCCATCGAAGTTAGGGATGTAAACGGCAACGGCATCTTTGATGCTGGCGATACCCTGCTTTTCGTAGGGTACAGCACTTCTGTCTGGAAACGGGTGGATTCCGAAGACCCGAGCTTTGAAATAGGGAAGATGGACTATTTCCATTCCCACTCGCCCTACTCTTTTTACCAGAATTTCCAGTTAGGTTGGAAAGACTCTGGTAAGGGGCTGCGCATGGGGGATTATCTAAAGTCTCCATCTGGTACGGGAAAGGCCATAGAATGGCTGCGCTATGTGCGGGCAGAAAAGGACGCTATCCTACGGGATACCTATTATGGTCGTGAGGGTGACTGGGAAAGTGCTTCTGGTAGGGAATGGTTCTGGCTATGGCATAGCCGACTGGATTCCAGCACCTATTCCAATTCGGACCTGATCCAGCCCCAGGTTAAGGACTTGCCTGGTCGTGTTTCGGGGGGTAAGGAGTATCTGGGTGCCTCCTATTTCCCGTACCGTTCTGTTTGGAGGAATTTTGCCGAGGTAGCCGAGGACCAGAGACCGTATATTGATCTGTCTGGCTGGTCTTACCAGGAGCGAATGAAGGACATTAATTTCTCCATGACCGTTAACGGCAAGAAACTGCCTCGCAGTACGGCAACCCTGATGCCCGGCAACACGTTCCGCTTGGATAATCCTGGGTTCAAGAATCAGGACAACAGTTTTGGCCTGACCATGTTGCCCAACAGTTACCAGTTTGACCGCTTTGACGGCTATACCTTGGCCTACCAGTGGACCCCTGCGGTGGATTCTGCGGAGTGGCTCTTGCCTGGTCGTGTTTCTGGCGTTATTCAGATTCCTGTAGGAAAAGAGGGTTCCCTGCAGGTCATGAAATTCGTGAATTACAGGCAGGTGGGGCTTTTGCCGGTCCAGAACGGCGTCGCCAAGGATAGTGTTTCGGCCTCCGACGACGTGCGTTATTTGGTGTACAAGAAAGGAGTTTATAGGAACTCTATAAGCGTGAAGGGGAGTCCTGTAAAACCCTCAGGAGTCCTTTCGGATATTTCCCGCATAGATTCCCGGACGGAATACCTGATTATATCGCCGTCGGAATTTTTGAACGGTGCGGTCCTTCTCGGAAAGTTCCGTTCTGAAGGTACTGCCGTAACCACCATTCCCACGACGGTGGTTTCTGTGGAGGATATCTATTCTCGGTATACGGGTGGCGCCCTTTCTCCTGTGGCCATCCGTAACTATATCGCTTATGCAAAGACTAAATGCAGCAAGCTGAAGTATGTGCTTCTTTTGGGGGCGGGGCATTATGATTATCGGGGAATCAACACCCAACTGGGCAAGAACTTTATGCCGCCCTATGAGCGGGAAGCCGTGGCTAGTGACGATTTCTTCGGGGCTCTTGATCCAGGCGAATTAATCCTGTATGGGAAATACGATTTGGATGTAGCTGTCGGTCGCTTGCCCGTATCGACGGAACAGGAACTGTCCCGCTACATCGAGAAGGTTCAGGAATACGAGAAGGTGGGACTCTTCGACCATTCGGAGTGGCGTTCCACCTTGTTGCTTGCTGCCGATGATGCCCTTAACACCCACGTGGTGGACTATACGGAACATACGAAGTTGCAGGAGATGCTTGCCCGTTCTATTGATAGCATGGCAACGGCCCAGAATCACCGGTGGAACTTGAAAAAGCTTTATCTGCTGGATTATCCTGCCGATGCTTCGGGCCAGAAGAAGGATGCCGTTGATGATTTTATCAACATGATGAACCAGGGTGCCTTGATTACTGCCTATTTTGGACACGGCTCCATGACGGACTGGGCTTCGGAAGGTCTTTTAAAGCCCAGTTACATAGGGAAACTTTCCAATAGGGGGCGCCTTACTATCCTCAATTCGTTCTCCTGTACTGTGGGGCGCTTTGATAAGGGCAATGCCCGTTCCTTGTCTGAAGAATTTGTGCTGGCTTCTCAGGTAGGCTCCATTGCGTCGGTGGGCTCGACTCGTGAAACTTTCCCCGATTATAACGAGGCTTTTGGACGCAGTTTCTTGATAAACTTGCTGAAGACGGAGGGTATGCTTGTCGGGGATGCCTACCGGATGGCCAAGAATTCTGTGACGGAGGGCTTTAGCCGCCAGCGATACAACAATGAACTTTATGTACTGATAGGGGAGCCTGTTCTCCAGATGCCCAAGGCGTCTATGAAGGTTTATTTTGATACGGAGATGGATACCCTGAAGGCTCTTGACAAGGTGAAACTTTCGGGTAGTGTCTCGGGCATGAGGGATGGTTTTGTCGGAATCTCGCTACGGGAGGGCAAGCGGAGTAAAAGGCTGTTCAACGGCTTGGATGTAGAAGATGACACGGTGGATGTAGTTTATGACGGAGCCTTGGTGCATTCCCAGATTGTGCCTGTCTACGGAGGAAAATTCAGCACGGAATTTGTTTCTCCTAGAAAACTTTCTTTTGGTGATACGGCAGCGCAGTTGAGCGCCTGGGCGTACTCGTCAAAGGACAGGGCCATTGGAAGATTTTTGAAAAGGAATATTCTGATTTCTGGTGTTTCGGCCTATGCAGATTCCATTAATGACCAGGTGCCACCATCGATACAGATTCAACCTTGTTACAGCGGTGGAATGTTAACATCTTTCTCCGACGGAGAATCGGTTAAATTGCAGGCTCCCGCATGCTTACAAGTGACGATTGAGGATTCTACGGCAATAGATTTTAGGGAACAGCCCGACGAGGGCATCAGTTTTGAGGTGGTGGGGGTGGAGCATCCCTATCATCCGGGACCTTTCCTAGAGCAATCATCCAAACGAGTGGTGGTGCGCAAGACGTTTAATGTGGAAAATTATCCAGAAGGGAAATATGTCTTTAAGGTACGGGCCCAAGATGTCTTGGGAAATGTAGCCACTAAGACCCTGAATCTGGAAATTACCGAAGACATGAAATCCGGCCTGCTGGATGTATTCAACGTTCCTAACCCTATGGGCAAGAAGGGTACTACCTTCTATTTCAAGAACCTGGCAGTAGACCGTAATTCTACAGTGAACATCTTTATTTATAACCAGAATGGCCGACTAGTGAAGGTTATCAAGAATGCGGTTTCGGGCATGACCCACTGGGACGGCCGTGACAATCATGGAAGGCTTTTGGCTAATGGACTTTATCATTATGTTGTCCGTAGCGAGGTGGAGGCCCAGGGCCCCTTCAAGAAAAAGACCTGGACCAAGAAACAAAAACTGCTTATATCGAGGTAAAAAATGGATTTGCGTGAAAAACCGGGAAAGATTCAGAAACTACTGGAATTGTTTTTGAGGTTCCGTCTGATTTCTGTCCTGGTGCTGGTGATTGCATCTGTGACTATGGTCGCCACCCGTTGGCAGGCAATGGTCTCTATGCCTGTGGCATCTTCGGAATCGTTGGGAATGTGGCTTGCTGAACATGGTGGCATTGCTGCCCTGTGGCAGGGTGGCCAGTATCTGGCTGTTTCGGCGCTTGCCTTGGTGGTACTGCTGTTTGTGTTTGCCGGGATTCGTGGTGGAATTGCTGGATTAGTTGGGCTTTGTGCCTTGGTGTTTGCCTTGTTTGCTTTGGGTGGTGCCGAAAGTATGGTCCTGGTCTTCTTCGGAGTGTTCGCTGGCGTGGCCCTGCTCTTGCTGCTGTTTGCAAAACTGGGAATTGCCTGTGCCCTTTTCCCTTTCGCCTTCTGCTGGGTGTTCTGGACTGGACTGGTGTCTGTGACCCCGTCTTTCGCTCCGCCCTACTTGGTGTGGGCGGTGTTCTCTGCTATTGGCTTTTCAGCTGTTCTTGCGCTGTCTCTTGCATCGGCTAAATCCCTTGCCGAAGGTGCACCCCAGACGGGAGCATTAATCCGTAGTGGAAAAAAGCTCTTGGTTCCTGCTGGTGTGAAGGTTGTCCAGGCTCTTGGCCTGTGGATTGCGTTCATTCTGTGGTTTTATGCCTTCCTGTTCCCGATAGCCTCTTTTGCCCCGTGGGAAAGGCTCCGTTCCAAGGAACGCAAAGTCAAGCTGAAAGAAAAGAAGAAGTAATCTACGAGCAGCGCAGCACCTGGCCCGGGCGGATCATATTGCTCTTGAGGCCGTTCAACTGTTTGAGCCTGCGTATAGAAATCCCGTACTTCCGGGCAATCTTTCCGAGGCAGTCCCCGCGCCGTACCTTGTAGTAGCGGTGTTTGGAAAGTTCTTTCTGGTAAAAGTCTTCGTTTTGCTGTAGGGCCACCGGGTCAATTTCAGTCTGTTCCCAACGGAACTTGCCATTCTCGAAATCAAAGACGGTGGAGGGGTCTATGTAGAGCCCGTTGTAGCGCATCTCGAAATGCAGGTGCGCTCCGAAGGAGCGGCCGGTGTTGCCGCCTATACCGATGGTGTCGCCAGCCTGCAGGGTGTCGCCGACTTTTACGTTCCATTTGGACAAGTGGGCGTAGAGTGTGGTGAGACCGTTCCCGTGGTCGAGAATCACGTACTTGCCGTAGCCCCTGCGGCGCCCCTGGTTCCGGGTCTTGACCACCTTGCCGGCAAAGGCGGCTACGATGGTGCGGTCTTCGCCGTGACAGAGTCCCAAATCTACTCCACGGTGCATGCGGTAAGTTCGTATGCCGTAGGGCCCAGAGATGCGTCTGCTTTCGGAGGGCATGGCCGAGGCGGTCATGTCCAGGAACAGTGACTTGACGGCGGAGTCCGCACTGGCGGAATCTGCGGCGGCCATGTCGGCGGCCAGTTCGGCATCGGCTTCTTCTTCGCCTTCGGCGCCCTCTTCGCCTTCTTCGGCAAGGGAGTCCGCCTCGGCGGTTTCAAGATTTTCGGCCTCGATTTCGGCCAGTTCCTGCTGGATAAGCTTTTCCGCCTCGGTGAGCTCGACTGCACCAGCTGGATTTTCGACAGTTTCGGTGAGTTCCATCGTGCCTGCCGGATTTTCGGCGGGAACTTCGCTTAAGGATTCAGCACGGTGCGTTTCATAGATGTGTGGCTAATATAGAATTTTTTTTCTAAATTATGCCCCCGTCAGGGCCTATCATCCAGGTAGGTTCCTAGTCCGGCACGCCAAAGCGCCTGCCGATAAAGGATTATAAAATGGCTAAGAAAGTTCAGGATGCCCTCAAGGACATCATCTCCCTCTGCAAGCGCCGCGGTTTCATTTTCCCCGGCTCCGAAATCTACGACGGCCTCGCCAACACTTGGGACTACGGTCCGTATGGCGTGGAACTCAAGCGCAACATCAAGAACCTCTGGTGGAAAAAGTTCGTTACGAGTCGTCAGGACGTGCTCGGTCTCGACAGCTCTATTCTCTTGAACCCCCGCGTTTGGAAGGCCTCTGGCCACGTGGGCAACTTCTCTGACCCGCTGGTCGACTGCCTCGCTTGCCACGAACGTTTCCGTGCCGACCAGCTCTTGGAAGACAAGCTCGGCGAAGGCTGCTGCGCCGGCAAGAACTTTGACGAAGTCCACCAGATGATGATGGACAACAAGATCGAATGCCCGACCTGCGGCAAGACCGACTGGACCAAGCCCCGCGCATTCAACCTGATGTTCCAGACCGAAATCGGCGTGATCGAAGGCGAAGGCAACAAGGTGTACCTCCGTCCGGAAACCGCCCAGGGTATCTTCGTCGACTTCAAGAACATTGTCGATAACGTCCGCCCGCGCATTCCGTTCGGTGTCGGTCCGCGAATTCGAACAGATGGAACTCGAGTTCTTCTGCGAACCGGGTACCGAACTTGACTGGTACAACTTCTGGCGCAAGTACTGCTTCGACTGGCTCGTGAACGACCTCGGCGTGAACAAGGAAAAGCTCCGCCTCCGCGAACATGCCAAGGAAGAACTTTCTCACTACAGTAACGGTACCACCGACGTCGAATACGAATTCCCGTTCGGTTGGGGCGAACTCTGGGGTATCGCCAGCCGTACGAACTACGACTTGACGCAGCACCAGAACGAATCCAAGGTCAAGCAGGAATACATTGACCCGGTCCAGAACAAGCGCTACATCCCGTACGTGGTGGAACCGTCCCTCGGTGTGGAACGTCTGCTCCTCGTGCTCCTCTGCGACGCCTACGACGTGGAAAAGCTCGAAAACGACGAACGTACCGTTCTCCACTTCGATCCGAAGATTGCTCCGGTGAAGGTTGCCGTTCTCCCGCTCGTGAAGAAGGGCCAGGTGAAGGCCAAGGCCGAAGAACTCTACCAGAAGCTCCTCAACCGTTGGAACGTGGAATACGACGAAACGCAGTCCATCGGTAAGCGTTACCGCCGTCAGGACGAACTCGGCACGCCGTTCTGCGTGACCGTTGACTTCGACACGGTGGGCGAGGGTGAATCCGATCCGGCCAAGCTGGGCTACGTGACCGTTCGCGAACGCGACTCCATGAAGCAGGAACTGGTCAAGATCGACGAACTCGAAGCTTACCTGTCCGCCAAGCTCGGCTGCTAGTCCCCGTATTGTCATCCCCGCGCAGGCGGGAATCTCAAAAAGAACCCGGAAACGGGTTCTTTTTTTTGCTTAAAATCACCATTTTTAGGCTAAAAATGTTTTTTTGGCATAAATACGACGCATCCCTGAAAAATAATATATATTCCAAATAATTGAAACAAAAAAAAGAGGAGTATCCTATGAAGTTTAAAATGCTGGGCGCCGCCCTTTCTCTCACTGCCGCATTCGGTCTCATGGCTTGTGGCGATGACAATTCCACTAATGCCGGTTCGGGTAGTGGCACGAATGGCGGGGACGGCTGCAATGTGGCGGTTGAAGGCAATTCCGTTGTCATGACAACTACGGCTATGGGAGTCTCGTCCAAGCAAATCTGGACTCTTGAGAACGACGAAGTCACGATTACCTACGAACCTGCTGTTCCTGGCCAGACTCCTATTACATCTCCGGCGGCAGGCCAGACCCTGGAAACCCTGAAGGCTGCTGCGGACGCTTCTTGTAAAGCTTACAATGAGTCTCAGCCGGCCACGCCCGATAAGGGTAATGGCGGTTCCGGTGCCGATGCCGGCAATGGTGATAATCCCGGCAATGGTGATGACCCTGGCAATGGTGGTAACTCTGGCATTGGTGGTGGTGACGACGAATACGAGTTCCCTGATAAGGTTGACCAATGCACGGTTACTAGAAAAGGTGATGCTGTGACGGTTGAGGCGAAGGCCGCAGGCATCTCCATGGTTGACACCAGGACCCTCAAGAACGGTATCATAACGGAATCGGCCACGTATAGTGGTGCAGATGCAGAGAAGGCCTTTAAGTCTGCCTGCGCCGATGCCAAGGAAGACGACCCCAATGCTACCTGCAATGCCGCCACAAAGACCGTGACCGGTTCTTACGAAGATGAAGATGACATTGAATCTACAGACGAATTGGAAGAGATGTCCAAGATGGAATGCGACTTCATGTTGAATCCCGATAAGTACAAGGAGCAG
>CACZII010000153.1 GCA_902781185.1 Fibrobacter succinogenes | reverse complement strand
ATTCTCCTTACGGCGGAGCATTGCCGTGTTCGCATTTTGGAAAAGTTGATGCTTTCCCTTTCCTGGTTCATGGCGGCATTCTGGCTTTGGGAATTCCTGTTGAAGGGGATGTTTTCCTTTGAAGTGGTTTTTCTCGGGGCGGTGGTTCCCCAACTTATGTGGCTGCGAGTTATCCGTGAGAATACCTTCGGACGACTTCTGGTGGCTTTTTCTGTCTTGATCTCTTTGGGCTTGGAACGCTATATCCTTGTCACACCTTCGGAATACGATGTGGCGAATGCTTTTGGATGGCTGGATTTGGGCCTTGTTGCGTTCTCAATGGGGCTATTTGTTCTCTTGTTCTTTGTTCTGCGTGCGAAGTTGGGTGCTCTGTTGGAAGGTGACGACGTGGTGATGGGGGAGATTGTCTTGCAGGAAGAAGAATCTGCTAAGACGGACATGCCAGAGTACAACGCTTTTTCCGCTTTGCGTCTACCTTTGTTGTTAGGAATACTCGTTACCTTGGTGTATGTAACTTGGGCTGTTTCTTATGACAACGGAGTGCTTTTCCCCTTGTCGGTGGCGAACATTGTTCCTTTGTGCTTGCCCTTGCTGGTATTTGTGGCGAGTGTCGTTTTATGTGCAAGTCCTCTGTGGTCTATTTCTGGAAAACGTACTAAGATAGTTGGTATCATTTTGGCGGGAATCTTGGGAGCCTTTGCAGGAGCGTTCTGGGCTGGAGGCAGTTCGGATAAGCCTTCAGGCGCGGTGTCTGTGCAGGAGTTTGCGTCGGCCAAGTCCATCGGAGGGATTTGGGCGTCTCGATGTGCCAGTTGCCATGGAAACGATGGTAAGTTCAATGAAAAATTTGTTCGCGAGTTCTATCCGTTGCCCCAGAAACTTTCCCTAGAGAGGCTTGATTCCCTAGGCGTGGATTCTCTTGTCAGTGTCATTCTGGATGGTCGCGTAAATATGAACCCCTACCGGGGTAGGGTTACCGAAGACGAGGCCCGTGGGTTGGTCCATTATATGCGTTTACTAGCGGGGGAGGAACAATAATGGATGCCATCCTGAATGCGCTCTCCTGTCTTATGGCCCTTGGAACGTCCATGTTCCTCTGGCGTAAGCCCACTAGTGTCTACAAGGAAACTGGTGTGATGGCTCTGTCCTTGTGTATTTTTGTCCTGTTCTCCTATTTTACGGTGGATTCTTCTGAACCAGCCCTGGAGTACATGCCATTTAGGATGCTGGCTCTTTGCCTTTGTTTTTCTACCACATCCTTGACCAGCCACAAGAGCCGCTATATGGTACTTGCCTTGGTCTTGTGGCTTTGGGTAGAATTTTTTGGGGGACTGACCTTCGTATATCGGGGGCTGGAGATGCCTTGGACCCGTGTTATAGCTATCGGTACTGGTGCCGTGGGCAGTGCTTTTCTTTCCCATATTAGCAGGGAGATGGAATTTATGCTGATGGTTTACTGGATAGCCATCTGGATGTTTTTCTAATGAAAAGCCCCTAACTTTGCCAATTTTTTAGAAAAAAGCCATAATTTTTATAAAAATCCCTTGACAACGGCATTGTTTTATCTATATTTGCGAGCGTCATTCGACGGTGCTTCATAGCTCAGTTGGTAGAGCCCGCGACTGTTAATCGCGTTGTCCTTGGTTCGAGTCCAAGTGAAGCAGCTTAAACGTCCGGGTATGGCCTTGGCCGATGCTATTCCGAGCGATGCACTGGCTATGGGCGGTGCCGTCACCCGCGATCAGCAATTACGTGAAATACGCGATATTATGCGTGGCGGGCGTGGTGGCTATCTCGATATGGGTTTTAACTATTTACCTATGCGGACCCAGACCCCCCTGGAAAGCCCTTACGGTGAACATGAAGGCTATGCTTTCAAGCACCATTTTGCCGGTTTTGGCAGTGGTGAGGTTGCAAAGAATAGCCATCTGGGCTTTTTACTTTGGTTCGAACGTTCGGGCTGGGATGGTGAAGACTTCTTCTTCTGGCCCATGTACAATGATTTTTCACTGGCTCGCTCTGTAACCACTTGGGGCTTTTCCTATACCCAGTCGGCCATGAACCTGACTCTGGCTGGCGGTATGCAGCATCAGAATGTGGAATACGTGGGTGACATTTATCCACATGAGAACGATTCCTTGCTGTATTCTTGGGGCCATATCCGTTGGGGTCGGACTAGTGTCCAGGGAAGTTTCTACAAGGGGCACTGGAATACGGTGCGGATTTCCATGGATTTGGAATCCCGGAGTGTATATGGTGGCCGGAAGAGCGGTCTGACCACATACCTGCCGAATCTTGAAATGGCCCTCTACAATGGCAAAGGTGATAAGGACTCCATCCGCGTTTTCTGGGAACAGAACCTCTACGCCCAGGTACTCTATGGCGAGGTAGCCTTTGATTTTCCCCGTAAAGAGTTCCATTCGGCAGCGTTGAAGTATTATCCCGATCCCTCTCGTATGGTGGCAATTGAGGCGACCTGCCTACGCCGTAACGTGCGACATGGTTCCAAGGACCTGCTTTGGGGTGGCGGCATAGAGCTTCCCTTCGTGCGGTTCGCCTACAACTCCAGCTACGACTACGAGACATTCTTCCATGCCAAGGGAACGTTCCTGGTGGAATTCCAGTTCAATTTGGCCACCATCGACGGACTGCTGTTTGCCCGTGGTGGAACTCGCTCCGCTCCCATGGAAACCCTGAATATCGAAAAGAAAAAGAATTTTGAGAGTAAGGACAATAAGGGACTAGACCTTATGAGTGGCACAAAGGGCGAGGCTAAGACATTGGACGCTAAGGGTATCCGCTACGAAAAGGCTGATTCCGAAGGAGGCAAGTGATGAAGATGTTTTTGAAGCATTTGTCAGCCCTGGCATTCCTTTTGGTTGGTTGTTTTGCCCTTTCTGGCTGCATCAGTCATTGGTTTGAGGATTCCACTACCCGCTTGCAGATTGAGAACAGGACGGGAGCAGACATTATCGAAATAGATATTGTTTCTGAGGATGGACGGCTCGTGCGCCCCTGGATTCAGGATACCATTAAAGACAGTTCGGTAAGCCGAGTCTACGAGGAGGACTGGGTAGGGGACTTCAGGGGACAGATCCTGTATACGAATAACCAGTATGCATGTACATGTGGGATAACAAGTGCCGTTGCCTCCAAATCGGGTGATTTCGCCACCTCCGAATCGGTCGTGGCTTTGCTAGAACCTTCTGAAAAGGTCTGTAATTGCACAGATTCCAGGATTGAGAAAGGCTGGTTTAACATAAGCCTTTCTGGTGGCAGCCTTTACCTGGTCTTTACGAGGAATTCAGACGGAACGCTCCATTTCGAGTCTAGGTAATTGTTTCATACATTTTTACTACATTAATCTATAGTGCAGATAACAAAGCTCAAAATATTCGGTTTCAAGTCCTTTGCCCAAAGGACGGAAATCAATTTTCCCACCAAGGGTCTTACGGCAGTGGTGGGCCCCAACGGCTGCGGCAAGTCCAACATTACCGATGCCATCCGCTGGGTCTTAGGCGAGCAACGTGCCGCCACGCTCCGCATGAGCAAGATGCAGGACGTGATTTTCAGCGGTACCGAAGAACGTGCCGCCATGAGTCTTGCCGAAGTTTCCATTGTCATCGACAATAGCGATGGAGCTTTAAGTTCTGAATATTCTGAAATTATTGTGACTAGGCGCGTCCATAGGGACGGTTCTGGCGAATACCTGATTAACAACCAGGAGTGCCGGTTGAGGGATGTTCATGCCCTGCTTTTTGACTCGGGCCTGGGTTCCAGCACCTATTCCCAGATGAACGCCGACATGATCAAGGCGGTTCTTTCGGACAAGGCAGACGATCGTCGTGTGCTTTTTGAAGAAGCTGCCGGCGTGAGCAAATACCGCCAACAGCGCAAGGAAGCCACCCGCCAGCTAGAACGGGTGCAGATGGACATGGCCCGTGTAGAGGACAACCTCCGCTCTGTCCGTCGTTCCGTACGCCTTTATGAGACCCAGGCTGAAAAGGTCAAGGAATTCAAGTGGTTAAGCAACCGCCTGAAGAGCCTGGATCTTTCTGTCAGCCTTGACAAGTATGCCGATTTCAAGGAAAGCCTTGAGACTCTGGATACCACCAGCCGCCGCATGAACCACGAGGTGGAATCGGCCAAGACCAAGGCCATGGAGCTCCAGACCCGCATAGACGAGAAAAAGCTCGCCATCAGCGAGGATGAGAACAATTACCGTGACTTGGAACGGGAAGTCCAGCAGGCCACCCTTGCCCTGAACGACCTGAATAACCAGATTATACGCCTTAGGGATTCGCTTTCTACCCTGGAAACCGCAAACCAAAAGGCCTCTTTTGAAATTGAGATCAGCGAGGGCAAGACTCGTGAACTTTTGTCTGAGCGCACCCGCCTCGAAGAAGAAAACGAGGTCTTGAAAAGCGATAGCGGCATCGAGGAACTGAACAACAGGCTCGAACGTGAAAGGGAAATCCTACAGGTCATGCGCGACAAGCTGGACGACCTGCGAAGCCAGTCCAGGGAGCTTTCTAATGGACGCCTGGCTGCAGCCAACAAGGTGGCCTCCCTCCAGGGTCGTTTCGAACGTCTGGATGCCGAATCTGACATGCTCCGCGGGAGCATTTCCAAGTGGAACGAAGAAGCGTCAGAGCTTCGCACCCGCAAGGCTGATACGGAGTCCGCCATCCGCGACATGGAAGCGGGCATGGAAGCCACCTCCCGCGAAATTGAAATTTTGAACGAGCGCAAGGCTTCTCTGGAATCCACTTTGGAAGAAAAGAACGCCGACTTGGTTGCCGCCCGGCAGGAACTGCAGGGCCTGCAAAACGAGTGTGCTGCCTTGGAATCTCGTATTGAAGTTTTGCAGAGCGTCAGTGACGAAGGCACGGACGCAGGCAAGTGGATTCGGGAGAACAAGGCAGGGCTTATTCGCGGGTTCCTCTCAGAACATATCAGCGCTGCTCCTGAATACGCTTCTCAGGTGGAAACAGCCTTGGGTGATGTGCTAGACAGTGCTGTTGTCCAGAGCCGTGACGGCCTTCGTGAAATTGTGGATGGTCTGCGTGGGCAGAATGCCGGCAAGGCCGTGCTTGCCCTGATGGAAGCTTTTGAGCTTGCCCCTGCGCCGGAACTGAACCATGCCGGAATCAGGGGCGTATTGAGCAACTTCGTCACCTGTGATGACGATACACGCTCCTTTGTACAGAATTTGCTTTCCCGCTATTTCCTGGTGGATAGCCTGGATACAGCGCTGGACCTTGCTCGCGAACACAGAAATTCAGATTTCTGCTTCGTTACGGACAACATTATTGTCAAGACCAACGGTCTTGTAAGCCAGGGGGCAAACACTGCCGGCGCATTGAGCCGCAAGAACGAGATTTCTGAAGCAACCGAGCGTCTGAATACCGTCCGTGAACAGCTGACTCAAAAGCAGGGTTTTATTGAAAATCTCCAGTCCGAGGTAGAAGAGACCAAGCAGATGCTGGACTCCGCCTCCGATGAAATTCTGGAGAAAAACAACGCCATGAGGGCGGGGGAGGCCGGCATTTCTATCCAGAAGAACACTCTGGAAAGTATTGCTGCTCGCCTTGAAAAGCTGGAAACAGACATATCCGAAAGCGAAGGCCGCATAGCCTCCGCTGAATCCCAGAAGTCTGGCGACGCAGAGCTGACCGAGGCCAAGGCCGCCATGGAAAGCGCCGAGGCGGAATACGCCCGCGTAAACGATGAACTTTCGGAACAGGAAGTCTTATTCCGCGAAAAGGACGAAGAAGTCCGGGATTTGGAAAGAACTTCTCAAGATAAGTCAGCCAAGCTGGCCCAGAA
>CACZII010000152.1 GCA_902781185.1 Fibrobacter succinogenes | reverse complement strand
TTCAGCAGCAGGAGCGGCGGTAGGTTCGGTAGCAGCAGGTTCTGTAGCAGGAACTGCGGCAGGTTCCGCCTGAACAGGGGCAGCCGTTTCAGCAACATTATCCCAGTCATCTTCATCAGCTAAAACGGGCAACGCCGTCACAAAAGCCAAAAGGAGCACGCAAATACGATTCCACATACCCTAAAGATATATTTTTAGCGCCCTTGTGTTTACAGTTTTTTTTGGATTTTGGCACAATATATGGGTCCTGAACCCTGCGTCCTATCGGGCAAAACATGGACTCCGAATTCTGTACGGTCCGCCCCCTGCGGAATATCCGAAATTTCAACAGCATGAGCCTCTGGGCGCTTTTTTAGGATTCTCGACACAACGCCATCATTCTCCAGAGGCGACAACGCGCAGGTCCCGTATACAACGATTCCGCCAGGACGCAAAGCATCTATGGCCGAAGCTAGGAGCGAGCCCTGCTCCACCGCAAGCCTCTTGATACGCTTCGCGGACCAGACTTCCAGGTGGGCGGGAGAATTCAGTACGTGACGGTCCGAAGAACAAGGTGCGTCTAGCAGAATGCGGTCAAAGGACTCCTTCTTGTGGAGCCCAAACTTCACACCGTCATAACCTGTAATCTTGATATTTTCCCGCCACTTTTTCGGTAAGGAATTTTCCAGAACATGTTCCAGTCGGACACGCCTTTCCGGAGAGCGGTCGTTGCACTGCAAGGAACCCTCTCCCTGAAGCATGGAGGCTATTATCAGGGACTTGCCACCAGGGGCTGCGCACATGTCGAGAACATCCATCCCCGGTTCTGCCCCGAGCACCTTCGCCGCAAAAACAGAGGCCCTATCCAGGTAGTAAGGTTCAAGACTTTGTTCGAAATGAAGCGTCTCAAAACTAGACTCCCCCTTGAGGGATTCCAGCAGGGCGGGCCAACGCTCACCGAACAGTTTCTCGTAGTAGTCAAAAAATTCCATAGCAGAGAATAAAAATCCCCGCCTAAGAAGGCAGGGAGATTCGTTGAGCTACCAGGATTCGAACCTAGACAAACAGAGTCAGAATCTGTTGTGCTACCATTACACCATAGCTCAGTGCGACCCCAAAGTTAGTAAAAATTGCAACTTCGGCAAGGGGTTGTAGGCACTATTTTACGGTGGGAGGGGTATAGGTAAGCCAAAGATTTGAGATTCCGCTATTCGCAGTCAGGTTCTGGTCAAAAGTACTCACATAGCTATACTGCGGCGACCCCGCCTCCTGGAGGGCAGAAACCACCATGGCGTCCCCGGAATACAGCAGCAATTTCTGCATTCCGCTGGGCAGGTAGGTCAAAACGAACATGTTGCAGGTCATGGTACGGACAAAGTGAGATGTTCCCTCAATACCGAGAACCACGCTGTTCATGAAGCAGTTTTCGCTCTGCTGGCCGTCCTGCTGATTTACCACAAGCCGGACCCCCACCTCGATCCACGAATACTTGTCCATAGTCGCCGTGCCGATAGACAGGGTATCTTTGAGGCCCTCCAGCTCGGACTTTTTCACGTAACGGGAAAGTCCCACATTAGTCACGGTCTCCCCCGATCTCTGGCGGTATTCCACCCGGAAGGAGTCGTAAGGAACCTCTTCGGGGGCAGGGAGCCACCACCGACCTTGAGTGTCGGTCTGGGCTTGAACCTCGTACTCCAGAGTGCGACCACTAGCAAATTCAAACCCAAACAGGTCCGTAATGACCATGACTTCTACACTGTCGCAAGTCTCCAGGTTCGAGCAGTCCACCTGACCTGAAATCCATGCCTTGGGCGTAACCGGCGTTTCCGTGGTATCCTTCTTGTCTTCCGACGACTTCGGTTCGGCAGATCCGGAGGAAGCAGGTTCGGCGGAAGCAGGCCTCTTGCTGACACCCCACATCAGGGTATCCAACGACAGGGACTCACCAGCCTTCAAAGACTTGGACATATCCCAACTGCGGAAAATCACCGAGTCCGGGACGCCAGCCTGCTGTAGTTTCTCTATGACAAACGGATCTCCGGGACAGAATCCAATGGTCCAGGAGCCTCCCGGCACCAACAGTTCAAAGCCACCCGGTGCAAACACCGATTCAAAGAAGGGCAAGCCCGAAACGTAAACATTGAAATGTGAACCTACAGAAACAGAGGTCAGCGCCGAGTCACCATAAGTCAAGAAGCCCTTCACCTTGGCAGCCTTTTCAAGTACCAGGGAGTCATCTTCGGCGGAGGCCTGAGGCAGATACAAAATTTCGTCCGTAGCAGAATCGACCACAGCCAACTGGAAGCTGTCCGCCTTCATGTCATCAAAGAAGAACAGCCCCTGGGCATCTGTCTCGGTCTCACGGAATTCGGGAGTCCCAACACGAGCATCCTTGGTAGACAGGACCATGCGGACCACAGCCCCCTTGGCCCTGGTACCATCTTTATGGTAGACCACGCCTTTCAGAGTGTCTAGACTGGCCATCGTATTTTCCGTCTGGGTAGCTGTCCCCGCTACGGAATCGTTGCCGCCGCACGCCCAGAAACCGAAGGCGGAAAGCAATGCTGCTAGGCTAAGCGCTAACCTCATTTTTCCTCCTCCGGCAGGTCCGTCCTCTCCTTGCTGATGGGGAAGAACTGCACGTTCAGTTCGCACAACATGGTTTCACCACTATCCGATGTGACAATGTCCAGAATTTCTTTCTGAAACATATCAATTTTTCGGATAATCCGTTCGAGCCCTGCGGCGGAAACGCTCATGGTGGTAGTAGAAACATTACGCCTGGCCGTGGTATAGCGGTCTAGGGCCTCCTTGCCCAGGTCGATCATCTGCTTCTGGAACTGGTGCACAAACAGGGGCGAGATTTCCTTGCCGCTGGTCACCGTCTTGTTCACAGAGCGATAGAAGCCATTTTCTTTCTCGATAAGGCCCAAATCCAGCAGAAGCTGCAAGGACTGCTTCGCCTGGGGCACAGAAATCTTAGGATTCAGGAACCAAGCCAGCTCCTGGAGGTTTCCTTCATTAATATTCAGGACAGACAGAGCCTCGCGGACCGCCACATGGTACCACTTGGCATAATACTCCTGCTGGTTCTTGGTCAAGGACTTCACAGCCTTGGGCAGGAGCGCAGACATCTGGTCAAAAATCTGCTGCTTGGACTCTACCGACTGGGCATGGGTAAAATCCACCATCAGCTTAAAATAACGGCCTTCCTTTTCACTCAAACCCAAAGCCGCAATGAACTTAGGGACCATCTGGGGAGTCAGGGACTTGCGACCGTGGACCAAATCAAGATAATAACCCGACGAAGAATAACCCGCCTTCTGGGCGAAGGACCTGTAGGAGAAATACCGCTGGAGGGATTTGCGGTATTCGTAGTAATCCTGCAAATACTTGCGGTAGTTGTAGTACGCAAAGATATTCATCAGTTTAAATTTAATTTTTTATTTTCTTGGGAACACCTATTTTCTAAAAAATTTACCATTTTTCTTGATTTTTATCAAAAAAGAACATTTTGAGAACACTTTTAGTTCAAAAGGTATACCACCCTGCTGATTTTTTTGTTTATATTTAGGGAACACCCAATCCCATCCCTAGACCCCCGGTGAACCAATCACCGAGGGTTCTTTTTTTGCCCCTGGATTTTTCTAAAATTGGAATCATGAAGTTTATCAAGAACCTCGCCGCCAAGCTGTTGCGATTTGTAGGCATCCTCGCCGTTATCTACGTGAGCATGGTATTCTACCTAGCCCTGACAGAACGGAGGAACGCCTACCCTAGGGCAATCCCCCACAAGGAGGCCCGTGCCGCCATCGCTGAATCCGCCCAGAACATCAGCTGCACACTAGAAGATGGCACCGTTCTCGAGGGCTGGAAACTGGGTGAACCAGGAACACCTACCCTACTCTACTACCCCGACGCCGACGAAGACGCTGCCCAGTTCCTAGCCGAGCTAGGCCGCATAGAGGAAATCACGCTCACCACCTTCAATTACCGCGGTTCCGGCAACAACAAGGGAACACCGTCAGGAGAGAACTGGAGCCCAGACTCCCGGGAAATCCTGGAATGCGCCACCCAGGTCGACGGGAACCGTCCGGAATACATCGTAGGCCGTCACTGGGGAAAATGGGCCTTCCATATACCAAGTTGGAATAATGCTGGACAGGGTCCAATTTGACGAAAGAAGTCGAAAAGCTATCCAAAAAATGCCCGGCGCAACCGTCTGGAAACGAGACGGCGGCTCGTTTAGAGACGCACTGACCAAAATTATCCGTAGCTATAATTCAGACTAATTCGCACTGATTTTTGTATACAAGGTTGGCATCATATCCCCAAAAATCGTCCCCAAATCCGAATTTTTTACTATGTTTCTTGACGGACCCCACCAACATTTTTAACTTGTTGGACGCTGGGGAACAACAAAAAAGAGGTGTATATAAAAATGGATAACTTTATAATCAAGATGGACATTCGCGGTTTTATCCGTTTTAGCGGTGAAATCGTCAAGGAATTGAAACTGGACAAGACTCCCTATGCTGACTTGGAAGTGGACAAGGCCGGCAAGCGCATCGCCGTCACCCCCTCCAAGACTCTCAAACCCACGTCCTACCGTTTCATGCCCAACGGAAGCGGCTACCTACTGTATTTCAAGGGTGCCCTGAATGCCGTCGGTTTCCCAATTGTGACCGGTGCCTACAACGTGACCAAGGAAGGCTCCCGTATCGTGTTCACCGGAAAGGCCCCCGCCAAGAAGAAAGGCGCCTGGGAACCCATTGCCTGCCGTAACTCGGCCGGTCTTCCCATGCTCTCCATCGACTCCCGCGGAACCATCATTTTTGACAAGCGCACCTGCACCGCCATGGAAACTGTCAAGAATGACACCATGATTGCAGAATTTGACGCCAACAAGAAAATCTTTAAGCTATCTTTCGGTAAGAAAGGCTTTATCAACGTCCGCACCATTGCAAGCCATGCCAACGCCTCTTTCATGGGCACGCTTTCCTCTTACGGGATTGCGCTCCCTACCAAGAGCTTCCGCACAGACTGCAAGGTGAACGGCAAAACACTCACCTTCAGTGTTGCTCCGCTTATCGCGGCGCAAAAGGCTAAGAAAGGTTAAAAATGATCGACGTACTCAAGGCGTTCTACACGATCCACTACAACTTCGCCGCAGTGAGCGTTTTGCTCCTGGCGTTGAACATCTTTCTTCTGACCAAGAAGAACTATAAGTGGACCATTATCTTCGTTGCCGTGTTGATCGCGTTCAACGTGTTCATCTACAAACGGACCGAAGGCAAGGCGTGGACCATCTATATTGATCCTCCCGAGGACGCCGGAAACTCCTTCTTCAAGCCACAGCCCAAGGAATTGACCTTCTCTGTCCATAAGGACTGGGTCATTGTAGACGAAAAGGGAGAGAAGCACCATTGGTGCTGGGTCGACGACTATTGGGACAAGTTTGCCAATACAGACCTTGTCGCCGCCATCTGGGGTGAAAACTCTAGCAAGAAGTTGATGAAGTCTACGGAATCCCGTGCAAACGAAGCGGGCAACCAGAACTAGCCTGGATTACCGAACTCTTCTAAAGATAACTCGCCTGCCTCGAACCTGAGGTAGGTGAGTTTTTTTATCCATTCCCCGGGAGACGCAACCATGCCCGACTTGACCGGCCAGATACCAGGAATATGATGGTGTCCATGAACACAAACCTGGCAACCGTTCTTTTCCATGACACTCTCGGCCCAAGTCTGGTATTCGGCCAACTTGATTTCTCGGTCCAAGCCTGCCTTACGGCTATGGCTGCCGACAAAGCGAGCCAGGGCCATGCCCCAGTCCGGATGAATCTGCTTGAACAGCCACTGGTTCAGGGGAAGGTTCAATATCTTGCGATACAGGCGGTAGCTCCTATCTGAACGAGCCACCCCATCACCATGGGTAAAGAAAATTCGCTTTCCCTGGAGTTCCAGCTTCAAGCTAGTGGACACCTGAACGCCTAGGTTTTCTGGGAAAAAATCTTCGTAAGCAAAGTCGTGGTTTCCACGCAGAAGGTGCACCTGGACACCTGACCGCACCAGTTCCGCAAGTGTGCAGAAGAGGGGGAAATGCTCTTTGTTCACGTAATAACGGTATTCGTACCAGAATTCAAAGAGATCACCCAAGATAACTACATGGCTAGCCACGCCCTTCCAGGATTCAAGAAGGTCAATCAACAACTTTTCCCTATGAGGAACCGCCCCAGGAGAGTCTACTCCCAGGTGTGCATCTCCAAGAAAGAAGGCGGGTTTTTCCATAGACTGAAATTTAGAATTCGTTTTTTAGATTCTAAATTAAGGCTATGCAGATTTGGTCGCACATTCGGGCATTACTACTGTGGAGTTCAGCACTCCTAGCTAGCGCCTGTTCTGTAAACCTGGTCCAGGGAGATGCCATCCGAGAAACTACGGCAAACCAGACCGAAGTGCAAGACGAATCTCCCTTACTGTTTACTGGGATTCCTCTGATTCTCGGAAACGACACGCTCCAGCTTGCGCAAGACCTGCTCCGAGAATATGACCGGGCGGCCCCACGAGACATTTACCCGCGGGAACGGTGCGCAGGTTTAGCCAGCATCCTGGCCCAGGTGGAACAAAACGCAGAAGCTACCCCCTGGAGCATTCCCCTGTTCATAATCCCATTCTGGCCCGTAATGCCCATCGACGAAACCTGGACCTACACGCTAAGGCTACAAATACACTGCGACGGGACTCTGGTCAAGCAGGCGGAATACAAGGAAGAGGAAACCCTACGTGCCGAGCTGTATGGGAAACTGCGCAGCGACCTGCTAAACAGCGCCTCGAAGGACATGCACCGCAAGCTGGTCCAGAGGCTCGCCTTCGAGCTGGACTACCGCTACAATGCCGACATGGGCACTAGAAGCGATTACTAAATTTAAGCCATGGCTTTTACCCTATACATCGTGGCAACCCCCATCGGGAACATGGAGGACATCACTTACCGTGCGGTCCGCATACTGAAAGAAGTCCCTCTGGTTCTTGCCGAGGACACCAGACACACGCGGATTCTCTTCGACAACTTCGGGATCTCTACGCCCATGGAGGCTTACCACGATTTTAACAAGGAAGCGGTCACCCCGAAATACGTGAGCTACCTGAAAGAACAAGGGGACATCGCCCTGGTCAGCGACGCCGGAACCCCGGGCATTGCAGACCCCGCCTTCAACCTGGTGCGGGAATGCGTGCGGGAAGGAATCGATGTACG
>CACZII010000151.1 GCA_902781185.1 Fibrobacter succinogenes | reverse complement strand
CCGAACTCGGAGCTTGCATTCACGAGGCGGGCCGCAAAACCGTCCAGCTTGTCCAGAAGCATGCTGAGCATGACGAAATAGGCGCCCATGCGGAGTGTGTCTGTGGAGGTGAAAGAATCGAAGGCTCCCGTGACCCAGCAGATGGCGAAAACGCCCAGCAAAAAGTTCATGCTAGTAAATGCATTCGGCAAGATAAAGCGAGACTTTCCCACAATCAACTCCTTAATGTTTCGGTCCAAAGTTAATAAAAGAGGACGGCTAGGCCTACTTGACCGCCTTGATTTCCCACAGTGCCTTCACGCCGGCGGCGACAATCAGGTGCTGCGGCGGTGCATAGGGGTTCTCTTCGGTGGGGAAGTTGGTCCAGTGCTTGGTGGAGAACTGGTAGTACTGGGTCGGCCTGTACATGACCGGAAGTACCGGTATGGTCTCCATGAAAATCTTGTTCAGTTCGCGGTAGGCAAGTGCCAGTTCAGCTTCGTCGCGAATAGTGGGGATCTTGTCTAGCAGCTTGTTGGCCGCGTCGTTGTTGAAACGACCCTGGTTGGAGAAGGCATCCTCGCCCACAGGTTTGGCTCCAATGGGTCCCATAATCTGAGAGAATCTGGTCCAGGGGGTGGCTGCGGAGAGTTCTGCGGTCTGGGTCTTCATAGCGAGGTCGAAGGTCCCTAGGCGCAGGTCTTTGTCCCACACGCCGTAATCCACGAAGTATTCTTCGGCGGGAATACCGATTTCCTGGAATGTTCCCGCGATAACCTTGATGGCGTCTTCCCAGTCGGTCCAGCCCTGGGGGCATTCCAACTTGATGGTGCGGACGGGCTTGCCATTGGGCTCCAGAAGGGCGCCGTTAGCATCCCAGGAGTAACCAGCCTCTTTCAGGATGTTGCGGGCCTTGTCCAGGTCGAACTCGTAGCCGAACTTCTCGGCGTCTTCCTTGTTGAAGAACTTGCTTTCGATGCCAAAGGGCAGGATAAAACCGGACTGCATGGCCGGAGTGTAGTTGGATATGGCACGGGCCTTGACCTTTTCGAAGTTGATGCTGTGGGCCAGGGCACGGCGGAAGGCGATGTCGCTAAAGGGCTTGGACTGGTGGGCAATCAGGAGCGTAGTGATGGACCCCGGCTGGTGGTAGGGCTCGTTTCTGCTCCAGGCGCGGATGCTGTCCTTGGCCTTGTCCCAGATGCGGGGCAGGAAAATGGAGGAAACATCCAGGTTACCCTTGACCATGGCGCTGTTGAAATGGTTGTTGCCGTTGTACAGGGAATGGATAATGAACTTGGGGGTGGGCTTTTGACCGTTGTGCTTTACGTTGCCCCAGTAGTTGTCGTTTCTTTCCAGGACAATCTTGTCGGGGGAGAAAGTCTTTAGGTCGTAGGGGCCGGAAACCACAGGCTTGGAATCGTTCTTGAATGCAGTAACCTTGGAGAAATCGTAGTCCTTGCCGTTTTTTGCGCCTTCAATGATAGGCTGGAACACGGACTTGGGCAAAATGGACGTCTCGGCGATGGCGTTCAAGAGGATAAGGGGGTTGGGATTGCCTTTCTTGAAGGCGAAAGTAATGTTGTTTGCCTTGTCGGCGGTAATGCTTTCGATATAGCTCCAGTTGCCGTGACGGGGGGTGGGCAAAATGGAGTCGATAAAGAAGGTGTAGAGGACATCATCTACGGTGACCGGCTGACCGTTGTTCCATTTGGCATTTCCGTCAAGGTGGACGATGATGGCGTTGTCGGTCTGCTTGAAACTGTCGGCAAGCATGGGCTCCAGGGCACCGTTCAGCTGGTTGTATGTAACCAGGGTCTCGTACATGAGCCTGACGTTCCCATCGATGGGAAAGTTGGGGTCATAGTCCAGGGGGTTGAATGTGGCGGGCGGAGCCCAGTCAAAACCACCGATATAGAGGGTCTCGCTTCTGGGGTATTCCTGCTGATCCTGGGCAACATCCGCCTTTTCTTCGGTCTTGCAACCAGAGAAAGCGAGCAGAACGCCAGTGAAGGCGATAGCGCTGAAAAGTTCAATTCGGGTCAAAATTTTCATCCTTCAAAAATCCTAAAAAGATCTATGAAAAATGTAATGTTTTTTCTTAAGAAAAACTACCGATTTTTCCATAAAAACCGTACAAAATGGACTATTTTCGGGGAAAAATCAACCTTTACAGGGAAAATCCGTACAGGAGTCGTTTGGAAGAGGCGCTGAAGAGGGTCCTGTTCAAGATGAAGGGGGTTCCTGCACCTCCCGGGGTGCTGAAACGGCGGGTAATTTTACCATCGGAAAGGGAAATGGCGACAACTTCGTTCCCCTGGTCAATCCAGGCGAGACCCTCATCGATGAATGGGCTAGAGAAGATGGAGTTTTTCCCTTGGAATTTCCAGAGAGGGGTGCCTGCGATGGAGTACAGGAGTAGACTCTGGTTGGCTAGCCCCACTAACACATAACGGGATTCTTGGTACGAAAACGCCTGTAATGAGGCAATAGGGGAATCCATCAGGATCTGCAGGGGTTCCTTGCTTGGGTGTCGGGTGTCGTAAATGACGAGCCTGTTGTTTGTGGTGGCTAGGACCACGCTGGAATCGGTATAGGCCATTTGGGATATCCCTGCCTGGATTCGCCCTGCTTCTTGCTTAATCTGGCCGGAGCCTTCCCACAGGTGGGTGATGTTGCCTTCCAGGCTTGCCGCTATAATCTGGGAATCGTCCCTTGCATAAAGGAAGGGAATAGAGAATATCTTGCGGGACCAGGCCAATCTTCCATCGGGCCTTGTGAGTTTCATCAGGAACCCGTTCCAGGTGGAAATGTAGATGGCTTCGTTTTCTAGAGAGATGTTGAAAGCCTTTCCCGGGAGTTGAACGGTTACCTTTTTTCCGTCCTTGCTCAGATCGAAAATGTTCAGGTTGAATCCGGATGCAAGGGCTAGGGATTTGTCGTCGCTGCTGATGACGGGGCTGTTGTCCATCTTGGGTAAAGTTCTTGTCCAACGGAGTTCCCCTGTTTCGGCATTGATGCAGATAAGCCGACTTGCAGCGGGGTCTACGGTATAGAGGTTCTTTTTGCTCCCGAAGAACTGTGGGTATCTTGTCTTGGGCGACACGTTCAGCAGGCTTACGAACTTTGCACCGATGGCCTTGCTGTAGCGGTTGAGAATGAGGGGGGTTACCTGGGGATTACTGACCGAAAGTCTTACGGCTTCGGACCAGGCCTTTTGCCGCTCTTGATCCTTTCCTTGAGTGTTTTCTAGCTGGAGCGCCTTGAATAACCACGCTTCGGCGTTACCGGGCTCAAGTTTCAACAGGGTGTCGAGAACCGTATTGAGTTTTTCCCATTGAGAGGTTTCGGCAAGAATGGCGGCCTGCTGTGAAAGGATTGTGGAGGCGAGAGTCGTTTTTCCATAGTAGTTAGGGGCTATCCCTTGCAGGTTCTGTCCATCAAAGCTCAGGTAAGTGTTGCCGTTGGTGAAAATGGGTGCCTGGGAGATGGGCTTGGCAAAATTGAAATTCCAGAGGGGTTGTAGTAGGGTATCTACCACAATTAGGGCGCCTTCGCTGGTGAATAGACCAAGGGTTCCCTTTGCTAAGGTGTAAATCTTATCGGCGTCGCTTCGCACGGCCGAAATCAGGTTTCCCGTAGTTATGTCTATTAGCGATATGTGTCCGGAAGGTTCCAGAACGGCGATGTTTCTCCCGAAGGGGACGATGCTCTCTACGCTGTTGAATGCGGCTTTCCAGCGGGGTTCGGCGGATTTTTGGAGGTTGTAACAGAAAATGTTTCCTCCGGAGAAAAAGACAAGGTTGTCTCTGATAGAAAGAACGTGCTGGATAGCGTCAAACTGGCTGAGGACCGAAGATTCGGAAAGGTTTTCGTCGGACAGGAGGTGTAGGGCGTTGTCCGGGCAGTTCATGACGAAGCTTCCTGTGGGGGCGTAGTACATTTCCAAGACGCATTCGTTGTATTTGTCACTTGCCTGTTCCTGTTCGCCCTTCCTATTGACGAGTGCTATGGCGTAGTCGCCCTGAATCAAGGCCCTAGTTTCGCTGAAAGCGATATCTTTAGGGTTTCTTAGGGCAAAGGACTTTGCTTTCCGGAGGTTGTTATGGGATTTAAAGTGGATACTGTCTTTTTCGGAAAGAGTGAAAGGACTTTGCTTTCCGGAGGTTGTTATGGGATTTAAAGTGGATACTGTCTTTTTCGGAAAGAGTGTACCAAATGCCCACGTTATCGACTCTCAAGATTTCTGAACCGGCGGTAAGGCCGACAGGCACCTTCAAAAGGGAGTCGTTCATGATCTTGTACACGTCTCCG
Organism: Fibrobacter succinogenes; assembly: GCA_902781185.1. GTDB lineage: Bacteria > Fibrobacterota > Fibrobacteria > Fibrobacterales > Fibrobacteraceae > Fibrobacter > Fibrobacter succinogenes_G. Next base: position 423 of record CACZII010000151.1, on the reverse strand, counting down.
TTTTGGAGATAGATGTACGCGGGGCTGCTTTCAAAAACCTTTCGTATCGGCGACCTTAAATGCAGGAATTTTTTCTGTATTGTCTCTGGCTGGGTTGTCGTTGCGGAAATTCTTTCGGCAAGCCAGTAGGCCTTGGACGTTTCTGGTGTCTTCTGAAGACTTTGCTTGTAGTAGAGATTGGCCGACTGCCTGTTTCCTGCCAGTTCCTGGATCTTTCCGAGGTAAAAGCTGGCTTGTTCCTGATCCTCAACATCTCCTTCACTGACTACCTTTTCCAAGATGCTGATAGCCTTCTGGAATTCTCCCTTCATTTCGAAGCGGTATAGGGCTTCTTGAATGGAAGACTCCATTTTTTCGGCAAACGTAAAAGACAACAACCCGCATAACCACACAAGCATTATTGCCGTGCGCATTGCTGGTAGT
>CACZII010000150.1 GCA_902781185.1 Fibrobacter succinogenes | reverse complement strand
GTAACCGTTTCAACAAACGAAGGCTTACCTTCCGCCGACGAGGATCTGGTCCACTTTGATGGTGGGCTGACCAACCGTCACAGGCACATGGCCAGAAGAAGCGCCGCACACGCCTGCAGCCAATTCCAGGTCGCTGCCCACCATGCTGATACGGGGCATAATCTCGTGGCCCTTGCCTATAAGGGTCGCCCCGCGCACGGGTTCGCAAATCTTTCCGTTGCGGACAACGTAACCTTCATCTACCGCAAAGTTGAACTCGCCGGTGGCGGGGTTCACGGAACCGCCTGCCATGCGGGCAGCATAAAGACCGTAGTCCATGCTGGCAATCATGGAATCAAAACTGTCCTTGCCGGGAGCAATGAAGGTGTTCCGCATGCGGCTCACGGGAGCGTACTTGTAACTTTCGCGACGTGCCGAACCCGTGCGGGCCACACCAACCTCGGCAGCCCCCACCCGGTCGCTCATGTAACTTTTCAAGATTCCGTTTTCAATCAGGACAGTTTCTAGCGGATGGCCACATGCCTCGTGGAAAATCACGCCGCCAAAACCGTTGCCCATCACCACAGGCATCTGCCCGCCCTTGATGTAACCGGCATCCAACATGCGCACCACACGCTCCGCCGATGACCTCGCCAGAACTTCGGGAGAATAGTTTTCCAGAAGTTCGTAACCGCCCAAGGCACCCGGAGACTCGTGAGTGGTCAAACGTTCCGTACCATCGCTAGCCGTAACCGTCACATTTACGCGGAAACGGGCCCGGTCCATCACCAGGTTCAAGCCTTCGCTGTTCATGAGGGTAATTGTGGAGCAAGAATCTGTGACGGTGGCGCCAACCTGCACCACCTTGTTTGACACCTTGCGGGCAGCCTCGTCGGCGCGGAACAAAAAATCTTGCTTTACCGCCTGACCAAGAATTCTCGGATCCTTGAAGGCGGACACATTGTAGTCTGCCACACGCTTTTGCGGTGCGAATTCAAAGCCTTCCGCGACACCTGCCAAACCAGCATTTTGCGCAGAACTTGCAGCAATGCGGCCAAATGCCAGCGTGCGCACCAACTTTATAAGAGCCTCTTCGCTATCGTCGCTGGTAAAGCCGTAGAGCACCTCGGTACCATACAGCAGGCGAATTCCTATGCCGTATTCCGTGCCCGCCGTCGCCGTTTCTATTTTCCGGTCCTTGAGTCCTAATGCCGAGCCACGAGTTTCCTCTTCGAAAATCTCCACGAAGTCCGCACCTGCGGACTTACCCGCCTCAAAAATCTTGACAGCAATTTCCGGATTCACGCTAAACCTCGCCGTTCATCTTCTTGCGAACGGGAATACCTGCGGCAAGCATTTCGGCCTTGATGCCAGGCACCGTATAATCGCCGAAATGCACCATAGACGCCACCAGAGCAGCGTCGGCAGCAGTCTTGTGGAACAAGTCCACAATATGCGCAGGGGTTCCTGCACCACCGCTGGCGATAACGGGCACCTGAACAGCTCGCGCCACCTGGTCAGTAATGTTCAGCTCGTAACCATTGCGGACACCGTCAGTATCAATGGCATTCAGGCAGATTTCGCCAATGCCCAAGTCTTCGGCCTTCTTGGCCCACTGCACGGCGTCAATGCCCATAGGAGTGCGGCCACCACGAATATAAACCTCGTAACCGCTGGGGAACTTTTCGGAGACGCCTACAAACTTGGCGTCCATGCCCAGCACAACACATTGACTTCCGAAAGCCTTGGCCCCTTCGGCAATAATTTCAGGATGGAGCACGGCGAGACTGTTCACGCTCACCTTTTCGGCTCCGGCAAGCAAGGCCTGATGCATGTCGTCCAGGTTACGGATTCCACCACCTACGGCAAAGGGGATAAACACCCGCTTTGCAATCTGGCGGATCATTTCCATGTCGCAAGGTCTGTTTTCGGCACTGGCAGTAATGTCGTAAAAGACCAGCTCGTCAACGCCATCGGCACTGTACTGCGCCCCCATCTCTACGGGGTCGCCAATATCGATATTGCCCTTGAACTTGACACCCTTGGTGACCTTGCGGTCGCGGACATCAAGACATACGATTAAGCGTTTGGTCAGCATTTCGGACTACAGGTTCTTGTCGATAACGCCCTTGACCGTCGCCTTGGGAACAGCCCCAACCACATTGCCCACTTCTACGCCGTTCTTGAACAGCTTCATATTGGGAATGTTGGTAATGCCGTAGCGGGCGCAAATATCCTTGACGCCGTCGTCATCTACGTTCATCTTGGCGATGATGGCCTTGCCCTCGTAATCAGCGGCAAGTTCCTCGATGATGGGACCCATCATCATGCACGGGCGGCACCAGGTGGCCCAGAAATCAACAAAAACCAGCTGACCCGAGCGGATCACCTCGTCAAACTTCGCTGCAGAAAGGTTCAAAACTGCCATATAAAATCCTCCTCCCTCAAATATAGCAAAAGCCCCCAACACAAATCGGGGGCAAAACAGTCCTGAACACCCAGTGCTAATAAATTAGGCGCATTTCGTCCACATAGAGCGTTGCCCCGATAACACCCTCGTAAATATTTCCTAAGGCGCTCGATGCCATCACCACACGAATATGGGTCACCGGAAACTGGTCCGGAGTCGTGGTCGCGACTACATGATTGTCGACGCCATCATTATTTTTCATATCCGTTGCAAACGCTCTCGAAGCGTAAATGGGTGAGCCGGTCAATGGGGTTCCGTAGTGAATTGCAAGCCGAATAGTCTTGTAGCCCGAACGGGATGCATCCGTAATGGAAACCACATCCGGGTCTTCCGAACTGGTCACCGTCGTCGCACGGTACCAGGCCGAAGCCACCAGGGTATTCACGTCCGTAGAAGTCCTATTGACATTAGAGCCATTATTACTGGTCCTGACATTTCCATCCTTGTCCAGGCGGCTTTCCAACATCAGGTACAAGTCGCAGGAATCTCCCTTGCCGTCATATTTCACATCGAACTCCACATACTTGGGTCTGCCATAAAACGGTTTTCCGAAATCGATAAGCTCATTGCCGTCCTTATAACCGGCCATATTTCCATCAGCAACGTTTTTCGGATTAAATTTCGCAATAAGCATATTTCCGCTGGCAAACTTGACAACGGCGTTCTGGGACTCCATTTTGATTACGGTTTGCCCTTCCTGGCTCGAAGTCAAAGTATTGGCATAGGAATTGTTCCCATTATCCCATCCTTCCACATCGTTAAAGTTTCCGAATTCATCTTTTTTCCAGGTGTTGAAATTGCTGTTCAGATACTGGTAGCCAGCCTGCAAGGTGTACACCTTCTTTTCACCGGCGGAATTGGAAACGGTCACAGTCTTGGGCATGGCAAAGTCATAACTGGACCCTTGGGCAACATCCGAAGTGGATGCCCCGTCAGACAAGGTAAGCGTCCGAACGGCCAAGGAACGCAAGTTCAAGTCCGTCTTGTAATCCATATTAAAGAAAATGGTTCCTTTGCTCTGGTCAATTGTTCCCGCAACCTTTCCGCTACCAATAGAGATGGATTTTATCTGCGGAGCAGGCACCGATTCTGTAGCCGTTACCGTCCAGGCCTTTGTGCTCCCGTTGGCCGCAGCGACCACAATCTCCGCCGTCTTGGAAGACAAATCCAAATAGCCGTATTTGGGAGACGTGATTGACGCACCTTCCGAAACCGTTGCGGAAAAATACACTTCCGACAAGTCTGTCCCGAAGGGAACGGAAACGGAAATCTTCCTGTTGGTCTTGTCGATTTGCACCACGGAAGAGAAATCCTCCGTTTCAAAACCTTCAATGTCCGCTTCTGCCGACAGCGGATAGTCCGCAGACACCGTCCAAGTAACAGAGGTCATATCCTGGGCATGAATAACCAGTTCTCTAGGTTGCCGCAAGTCTATGGTCGCCGACGAAAAATTATGGGACGCCTTTTCCGACACGGCAACGGTCAGTTGCACCGCCGAAAGTGCTGCCGCATTTGCCAAATGAAGGACAACCGTTTTTTGGGAAGCATTGATAGTCGCCGCCTCAATTTGTCCTGCGGCCGAAATGGACACTAGTTCCTTTTCAGACGACGGCTTTTCTCCTTCTTCCGCAATAGCCAAGGTCACGGTCCATTTCTTGGTCGAGCCATCTTCTGCCGTCACCACAAAATCCTGCGAAGCCTTCCACACGCTAATCGTATCCGGCTTCGGAGCAATAGTCGCTCCTGGTGAAAGCGAGACCCCATTCGCCCCAAGACGGGCCGTTGCAATAGAAGATCCATAAGCCAGCTTCATCGCAAGCGTTTTTTCGGTTTTGCTGTCCAAGAAGCCGTTTTCAAAATAAAGCATCAAGTCGGTTTCCGAATTCTGGATGGCGCGGACGACAACATACCAGTCTTTTTTCTCGCCATTTTCAGCGGTAACCGTAAATTTTTGGACCTTGCTCCAGTCCTTAATACTTGACGGTTCCTTGTCTATGGTCGCCTTGCGGTGTACAAAAGCCGTATCCAGCTCCACCTTGGAAAAATCTGTCCCCTGGGCGAAAGTAACGAATATGGTATCTCCAACAACGACATTTTCGACTTCATTCTTGAACTTGATTGTCAAGGAATTATTTGCATTCATCTGGACGGAACTGCTGGATTCGGGATTATCGCCTTCCCCTGCGGAACTACTGGAATTCGACTCACCCTTAGAATCCCCGTTGCCGTTCTCATGCGCAGAGGACTCGCTTGTGGGTTCCACACCGGGAATAGAAAATTCAA
>CACZII010000149.1 GCA_902781185.1 Fibrobacter succinogenes | reverse complement strand
GGCGAACACGGCACAGATTGCCCACCTGGGTTACCCCCTCGGGAACCAGGGTGGGCCCAATAGCCGAACGGTGGACTGGAGCGTGTTCGGTCGCCTGGACGGTCATATCTTTGCGGGAATTCGCAACACCTGGTTCTGGAAGGGCACGGATTACGGTAGTGCCGTGAACGACACAACGCCGCTTCACAACCACATGAAGATACACAAGAGATACCTTGACGGGGCGGAGATGCTGTATTCTCTAACGCCAGCACTCAGCTATGAAGGACAGTTCGTGAGTTTCCTTGGCGAGGTGACCTTCTTTGACGACCGCAAGGTTTACCTGAGGGCCGGGTTCAAATGGTAAAGAAGCCAGAATTGCTCGCACCGGCGGGGGACCTAGTCCGCATGAAATACGCCCTGGCTTACGGGGCCGATGCGGTATATGCCGGCCAGCCTGCTTTTTCGTTGCGCGCCCGGGAGAACGGTTTTAAAAACCTGGATGATCTTGCAGAAGGTACTGCTTGCGGCTTTGGAATTGAAACCGGATGCGCTGATTGTCGCAGATCCTGGTTTTGTAGGCTGGCTTCGGGAGGTTTCGCCTCAGACCGAAGTTCATCTGTCTGTGCAGGCCAATACCACCAATTATTTGACGGCGTCTTTCTGGAAGAAATTAGGCGTTAGCCGTATCATCTTGAGCCGTGAACTGCGCCTGTCCGAAATTCTGGAAATCAAGGAACGGGTTCCGGACCTTGAACTGGAGGTCTTTGTTCACGGAGCGGTATGCATGGCCATGTCGGGCCGTTGCATGCTTTCGAACTGGGTGACCCGCCGTGACGCGAACCAGGGCGTCTGCGATAACAGCTGCCGCATGCCTTATCGTCTCTATGCCAACGAAGGCCCCCAATGTGCAGACTATAAGGAGCATGAGGGCGATTTCTTCTTGCAGCGGACAGATCGACCAGAACTCCCGCCTGTGGCGCTGGATGAGGACACCTGGGGGACCTACTTCATGAGTAGCCGTGACCTGTGTGCCCTGGAGGTGGTTCCCGATTTGGTGCGTGCTGGACTGGACTCTTTCAAGATTGAGGGACGCACCCGTTCCGTTTATTACCTGAGCCAGGTGGTGCGGGCCTACCGCATGGCCATCGATGCCCAGGGAACAGTTCCTGAAGAGGCTCGTCGTGCATTGGATTTTGTGGACGGTCGCGGGTTCATGCCCGGTTTTCTGAAAGGGCCCTTGCCGCAGAATTACGAATCTACCCATGTGGCCGCTTCTGGTGGCTGCGTCTGCGCCCAGATTCTGGATTACGACGCCCAGACTTGTTCTTGCAGGGTGAATGTGAAAAATCCGTTCTCTCTGGACGATTCTCTGGAACTGATGACTCCCGAGGGAATGCGCCTTTGCAAGGTCGCTTCCATGAAAGATTTTAGGGGAGGAGATGCCGACCGCCTGAATCCGGGAACGGAGGGTCGGATTTTTTTACAGGAGGTGGAAAACCTCCCTCTGGAACAGGCCCAATTTGGCTTTTTTGTGAAACAAACTAACCTAAATCCCGAAACAAATACATAAATTGTTGCCATGGCTGTAGATGAAGCTACAAAGAAACAGGATGCGCTGGAGCTCTATCAGATAGACGATAAAGCCATCGTACCCTTTTTTAAGTCTCATCTCGAAGAGCTGAGCAAGTTTTTGCAGGAACACAAGAGCGAAAACCTTTCTTTGCTGGTGAAACTGAAACAGTTTATCCGCACCTACCGCCTGCCGTTCAATATGCAGCGCTACATGGAAGTCCAGAGGACCTATATCCAGCAGAGCCTGCAGAACCAGATTCAAGACAGGCAGTCGGCAGTAAGCCATTGGATTCAGGAACACGCTTGCAGGCACCGTAACCGTATGATCCAGCTCCAGTGCCTTTATCTGGAGCGTATCAAGGACAAACTGATTCCCGAAGTCCAGTCCATGCTGGAGCACAGGATAGAAAAGCTCCAGGGTGATTCTCAGGACAAAGAATAGTACGGACGATATGATTCCAAATCGCCCCGATACAGTTTGGCTTTTTGACTACGATCTTACTTTGTATGGAACAGAAGAGCGGTATGTTATCAATTCGCTGGACCACCGTATTTCTCTTTTTGTCCAAAAGACAGTAGGGACGGATTTCGAGACCGCCCATAAGATTCGAACAGATTATCTGGAACGTTTTGGTACCACCCTTGCAGGGCTTATGGCCATGAATCAGGTGGATCCCGACGAATTCTTTGATTTTATCCACGAACCAGAAAACCTAATCTACCCTAAGGAATCTCCCGAAAAGTTAAGCCTGCTGCAGAGTCTCCAGGGCCGTCGGTATGTGTTTACCAACGGTAGGCACGACTGGAGTGAGGCGGGCATGGCGCATATGGGAATTCGTTCGGCCATCGATGGCGTGTTCGATCTTAAGATGATGGACTGGGTTGGCAAGCCCCACGACAGTGCCTACGAGAAAATGGAACACTGGCTTGGGCGTCACTCCCAGATTGTGCTGTTGGAAGATTCCCTCCGTAATTTGGAACCCGCCCATCGTCGGGGCTGGACGACGGTCTACGTGAATCCTTCCGTCGATGTTCCTGACTGGGTGGACTACCATATCCCGCATATCCTAGATTTGACTCAGATCTTGGAATAGAAGATTTTGTATTTTGTCTCTCGTATGAGATTTTCCGCCCTGTTCTTAGTTGCACTCTGTATTTTGGTTTCGTCTGCATGGTCTGCTCCTGCCCCTGCGGCCCGTAATGGTTTTAATAACATGACGGTGACTACGGAGTATTCGGAACTTCTCAAAGAAAAGAATGCCCGTAACGATTCCCTGTTGCCTGCGCTGGATGGTGACAAGGCCTTTGCCGAAGTCTTGCGCCAGAACCCGAACTTTTGGAGCTTGGGAGGCGCCTTGAACAAGGAAGAATCCCTGGTGACAAAGCTCAATGCGAAGGTCATCTTTATTGATGGTATTCGTGAGGAACCCTTTTGCGAGATAGACAAGAATTCTGGTAGCAGTGCGGGCGAATGGAATGTGCGCATTGGCGTGGACTTTGTGTCGGGCGGTTCCAATACGGTGCATATCCATGTGCAGCAGTGCTTGGACTACGTTCGAGATCAGTTGGGCTATGCGGTCAAGAAAGGCGACAAGGTGGTGTTCGTTCCGCCGAAAAAGGTTCTGGACAAAATCAAGGAGAGCGAGATTCCTGATGCTATCGACATGGATTTGCAGCAGACCCTGTTGAAAGCCCACGAAGACGTGAACTTGACAGGGAAATGCCCTAGCGATATCGAGGCCTACATCATCCTTATGAATGTCTATGAGCAGGTCAAGAACCAGAAAATGGACTACGTGGTTATCAATGACCAGCTGAACAAGCAGCGCAACGGTGCAGGTCGGGTCCAGAGTTGCGCCTTTAGCCGTGAGTGGAACAAGAAATATCAGGAAAGCGCCAGCTTTGAGTGCGATATTGACAACGACCGCTGCACCTACCGCCAGGAAAATGACGGTGATTCGGAGTGGCAGATCAATTATGACAATGACCGCTTTGAGTATATCAACAAGAAATTCTTGTTTTTCAACCTGAACCCCAAGAGCATCCACAAGGGCGGAACCATGCTGGATTTACGCCTACTTAGGTTGTCTACCAAGCTTTACCTGGAAGCCTACCTGAACCTTAAGGGAGAGCCAGTGACCCTCGGACTTGTCATTGTTCCTGGTGACAAGACTATCGAGGATTACGAGGACGAAGAAGACGGGGAAGAAGAGGAAGAAGGTGCGAAATCCGGGGAAAGCGAAGAAATCCGGCCTTTTGATTAGGTTTTAGGACTGTTTTTCGGGGCTGTTTCCGTTTTTGCTTGATTTATTGTATATTTAGAGAGTCCAATCCACAAGGAGAATTTCATGAACCGTTTTGTCAAGATTTCTTTGATGGCTGCCGTAATGGCCGCACCGTCCATGGCAGATGAACAGTTCGGTGGCGTGGGAGTTACCATTTATCAGATTCCCCAGGGTGTTCATGTGGTCCAGGTGATTCCGGGTACCCCTGCCGCAGAGACTAATCTCCAGGCCGGTGACGATATTATTGCTGTGGATGGAGTGAGCCTCAAGGGCCTGAATATTGATCAGTCCAAGGAAATGCTCCGTGGTCAGGTGAACAAGCCGGTGGAAATCACCTTTGTGAGTTCCGGTGATACCCTGAAGACGACTCTTCGCCGTACCCAGATTACGGTCAAGGATTTTGAGAGCAAGCAGGTGGAATCCTGGTATGGCGACAAGAAGGAATTCGATGTCCATGAGCTGGAAAACTACGCCAGCGCCAACGGTGGCAACAAGCAGTTGGTAGCCGTGTTGAAGAATGGATCCCTGGTTACGGGTGATCAGTCTGTCAGTGCCACGGATGTCAACGGTATTTATGTAGACAAGGTGGATGAATTTGCACCTAAGCCTGGCAAGAAGAATGTGAACAAGGCTAGCTCTGCAAAGTTCAAGGGACTTTCCCGCAATGCCGTCAGCTTTAGCCTGACCGCCGCCGGTAAGGTAATCGTTACTATCATGAATACGGATGGTGCTGTGGTGGCTACGGTGGTTGCCGAAAATGCACAGCCCGGTTTCAATAGCGTTCCTTGGAATGGTGACAATGTTCCTAGCGGCCGTTACACGGTGTCCGTTGAGCACAATGGCTCTGTAAGCGGCGCTAACACTGTTCTTAAGTAAAAACACAAACAAATGTGTAATGTGAAATGTGGAGTGTGAAATTAGTCATTCCACACCTCACATTCCACATCTCACACTCACA
>CACZII010000148.1 GCA_902781185.1 Fibrobacter succinogenes | reverse complement strand
CATGGACGCCTACCTGGCCTTCTTGGGTGTGGAACGGAACCTTTCCCCCAAGACTATCCAGAGCTACCAGGAGGACTTGCGGCATTTCGTAAACTGGCTTGACGATAACAAGATTGACCTGAAAGAATTGACGCCCCAAAAACTGGACGATTTCCTGACACTCGTTGCAGGGCAGGCAGAATACTCCCCCACATCTGTAGCGAGGCATTTTTCCAGCCTTCGCGGGTTCCTCAAGTACATGGAACAGCAGAAGGAATACGGCTACAGCACCGAATCCATGCTGGCCACCCCAAGGCTCGGGCACTACCTGCCGGAATACCTTACCCGCGAAGAAGTGGACAGCGTTTTCGAGAGTGCCGCCAACGGCAAGAACCCCCTGCGCGATACGGCCCTGTTCGAACTCATGTACAGTGCAGGGCTCCGCATCTCGGAAGCACTAGGCATAAAACTTTCCCAGCTAGACCTGGACAACGAATGGCTCACGCCCATAGGCAAGGGCAACAAGCAACGTCTGATTCCCCTAGGCAGCAAGGCCAAGGAAAACCTGCGTGCTTGGATTCAAGAGGGCCGTCCTCTCACTCACCCGACTACAGACAACATAATTTTGAATTCCCGAGGTAAACCCATGAGCCGCATGGGGGCCTGGAAGATCGTACAGCAGCACACCGCCCACTTAACCAAGCAGGTGTCGCCCCATACCTTCCGGCACAGTTTCGCCACCCACTGCCTGGAGGCGGGCATGGACCTGCGCGTCAGTTCCACCCGCGAGAAAAACACACTTTGTGATGTGAAGTGTGGAATGAGAAATGTGAAAACGAAACGGGAAATGAGCGAAAACTATGGCACATTTCTCACAAATGTCCCATCTTTCCTATAGATGGACAATCCGTCATGCATATTCACGTCACTTACTATTTCATGATATTCTTCATAAAAAAAGTCATCTAGAAAGAAATGATAAGTTCCTTCCGCACTTGTTCCCGGTTTTCTCTTTTTGCTACTCCAACTGACCAAGGCGTACAATTCATCGCACTTCGTTCCATCACTTGAAAAGCATCGGTGCTGATTAGATACAGCCCCCAAAAAAAATTCCATAACAGTCTGACTATATGGTTGGTAGGTATACGCCCACAAGGTATCCCCCTGTCGTTCTACAATTTTCTTTATAGAATCGACGATTTCGGAATCGACATCGCAAGGTGTTGCCAATCCATCTTTATAGCACATTTCAAAAGGAATACTTGTCTTTCCCTCTTTTTGTATGGAATGAACAAACTTAGATTCTAGCGATGTATTTATTAACGAATAAATAGTCACGGAATCAGCAAGTGCAGACATTTCAATTGGGATGAATCCTCTTTGTTGTACCCAATCCCGGTCAGGATACATTTTTTTATAAACAGAAATATTTGCATATAGAAAATCGCAGTCTTTACCATCCGAAGAAGAACAAATTGATTCGTAGGAACGGTCATCGTCAGAATACAGAGGCGAAAAAGAGGGAACAACATAATCCTCGTAAACAAATCTTCTGGAAGAATAAACAAGATAGTTCACCCTTATTTTCAAGGCCTTCAATGTATCCTTGTAATTCATTTTTTCTAAAATCCGGGCAAGCGAAGCGGGGGCTAATGAACAAGGATACAAGACGGTATCTTCATTTGTACTGCACACACTGTATAAGATCGCTTTTCTTGGTACAGTATCGACAGCTTCTCTAACGGTATGATGGTTTTCTATTTCCTTGGAGACTTTGTCAACGCTATAAATAAAAGACTCTTTTTCTATACCTGGGCGAATCCCTTCAGGACACCACCCGGCAGGAGTACACTTTGGTTTTTGACTGCAACCTGTCAATAGAATCATCGTCACAACGAAGACCAGATTCACCCATATTGGGAATCCTGGTTCCATCAGTCTGTCTTTTCGCTCCAAATCCAGCATTTCCTAATCACCTGCTACTACTTACCAACCACTAAAATTACTATTTTCAAGAATTACAAGATTGCAGTGCTTCCGGGCGACGGTATCGGCCCCGAAGTCATGAAAGAAGCTGTCCGCGTGCTGGACGTGGTTTCCAAGAAGTTCGGTTTCGACGTGAACGCCGAATGGGCAAACGTCGGTGGTGCCGCCTATGACGAAAGCGGTTCTCCGCTGCCGGAAAGCACCCTCAAGCTGGGCGAAGCTTCTGACTGTATTCTTTTCGGTTCCGTGGGTGGCCCGAAGTGGGAACACCTTCCGCCGAACCTGCAGCCGGAACGCGGTGCACTGCTGCCACTCCGTAAGCACTTCAAGCTTTTCTGCAACCTCCGCCCGGCCCGCGTCTATAAGGAACTCGCAGGCGCTTGCCCGCTCCGTGCCGACATCGTGGGCTTTGGCCAGCCGAAGGGCCGCGAAGGCGTTCCGGGCTCCAAGGAAGAAATCGGTTTCGACACCATGAAGTACAGCCGCTACGAAGTCGAACGCATTGCACGCTTCGCTTTCGACGCCGCCATGCTCCGCAACAAGAAGGTTGCCTCCATCGATAAGGCCAACGTGCTCACCACCAGCGTGCTCTGGCGCGAAGTCGTGAACGAAGTCATCAAGGACTACCCGGAACTCACTCTCGAACACCTCTATGTGGACAACGCTGCCATGCAGCTCCTCAAGCGCCCCCGTGAATTCGACGTGCTGCTCTGCCCGAACCTCTTCGGCGACATCCTCACCGACGAATGCGCAATGCTCACCGGTTCCATGGGTCTTCTCCCGTCCGCTTCTATCGCCGAAGGTTCTTTCGGTCTGTACGAACCGGCCGGTGGTTCCGCTCCGGACATCGCAGGCAAGGGTATCGCAAACCCGCTCGCCCAGATCCTCTCCGTGGCTCTGATGCTCCGCTACACCTTCAAGGAAGAAGAAGCGGCCAAGGCTATCGAAGCTGCCTGCGAAAAGGTTATCGCCCAGGGCTTCCGCACTGGCGATATCTACCAGGAAGGCTGCACTAAGGTCGGCACCACTGGTATGGGTGATGCTATAATTGCCGCACTTGCCTAAGTGTAACAAAGAACCTACGAAAGGCAAGTGCTCTCGCCTCCACAGCTCGTTAATACGAGCTGCTTGAGGCTCACGGATTGCCGCTTTGGCTTAATGCTAAGCCGCTTCTACGGTTAGCCAAAGCTCTCGCAACCGCCCTCGATTAATATCGAGGGCTTTGTTGCTCACGGATTAAGGCTCCTGGCTAAAAGGAGATTCCCGGTCAAGCCGGGAATGACATTACAGGAAAAAGTTCCCCGAGATTCGGGGAACTTTCTTTCTTCAAGGAGAATCAGTAGAAGAAATTCTATTCAATGGACTTGCCTTTTTCAACAGCATCAGCAAGACTCATGCCCGTAAATTCCTGGGCGCTGAACCAGCGGCCGCTCTTCTTGTCGTCCAGCATCACGGAGACCATGGAGCCGGGAATCACGCTTTCGGGAGCGTTGGGAGCGTTAGGGCCACCCAGGTCCGTACGGAGCCAACCTGGATCCATCACGTTCATCATCACGTCAGTACCGTTCAGCTTGCACGCAAAATCCTTCACAAACTTGGTGAGGGCAGCCTTGGCACAAGCATAACCCATCAGTTCAGGCTCATTGGCGATACCGCTAGTAGTAAGCTGCATGCGGCCAAAGCCACGCTTAATCATGCCCGGCAAAAAGTGGTAGGCAATCTTGATGGGAGCAAAGAAGTTCACCGCCATGGCATGGTGGAAATCGTCCATGGTGTTGGTGAGGTAGTCGGTAAAGTAGTGGCTCATGAGACCCGCGTTGTTGAACACCAGGTCCACCTGCACGCCCCAGCTGTCGATTTCAGCAAGGGCGGCGTCGATTTCGGCCTCGTTTTCCAGGTTGCAGCCCACGGCACGGCCTTCGACACCGAGTTTCTTGATTTCGGCCAGCACTGGTTCAGCATGGGCCTTATCGCGACCCTGCAAGATAATGTTTGCACCCAGTTTAGCCATTTCAACGGCAGTCAAGCGACCTACACCACGGCATCCGCCGGTAATGAGGCACCATTTCCCTTTTACATCAATCATATTTATTCCTTTGCGGCGTAAATCACCGACATCTTACAAAAAGAAGATACACTTTTTAACACCACAGGAACATGGTATCAGCATGAAAAAGTGTTTACGGGTGTAAAGGAAGGCGTTAATTACGCCTAAAAATCAGACACTTACCGACAGGGATTGTACCGCCAACGCTGGCACCTTGGTGCTGGAAAAGTCATCGTAATAGGCGTTTCCGCAGGCCACAACTTCTTGAATAATGTCGAAGTAGTTCCCGCTTAAGGTCACACTGTCGACCGGATGGACTATCTTGCCGTTTTCGCACCAGAAACCGTGTGCCCCGATGCTCAGTTCCCCACTCACTGGATTGCAACCAGAATTTCCTTCCAGGCGAGCCACCAGTAGGCACTTGGGGAAAAGCTTCAGCAGTTCCTCCGTAGATTTTTCTCCGCGGGGAACCAGCATATTGAAGAAGGCCGTAGACATCTTGGATCCCATATCCCGGACTCCGTTTCCCGTAGACTTGCAACCTGCCTTGGAAGCCGTTTCCAGATTGTACAAGCCCTGGCTGAAAACACCACCATCGATGACCTTCACCAGCTGGGTAGGCACGCCTTCGGAATCGTAGGGGAAATGATGGCTGAACAGGTCTCCGGAACCCACACTCCACAGGGAAAGGCAATCCGATGCAATCTTCGAGCCTTCCTTGCCCGAAAGCCTAGAAAGCCCCTTCTGCATAGAGTCGGCCAGGTAGGGCTGGGAATACATCCGCATGAACCTGCCCGACACACGCTCCGACAACACCACAGGAATCTTGCCGCCCTGAATTTTCTTTGCGCCAAAAAGCTCCGTGGAATAGCCTGCCGCTCGTGTGGCGATTTCCTCCACATTGATTTCGTTCCAGTTCCGGCTAGACTTGGTAAAACTCCCTAGCTTCTTGATGCCGTCCCGGCAAGCTACCGCGCCGACACCTACAGAGACGGAGTTGGAACGAGTCCTATAGAAAACACCCTTGTGGTTTGCCACAAAGTCTTCGCTGCACGAAAGGTCCGCTCCCAAATAAGGGATGTTCTCAATCTCTTTGGACTTAGCAAAGGTGGACTTTTCCAGCTCAATGCAAACATCCTTCATCTCGGCAAGGCCGATTTTTTCCAGATCCGGATTGTAGTCGCAGTCCACATCCGGCGCAGCACCAGGCTCCGGCAAATCTACATCTATTTCATCGGTCCACTGGGTATGGCAAAGGGCATCCTTCAAGGTCTGCTCCAGGGCCTCCGCCGTAAGGCGTTCCGTATGGGCGTAACCCGGACGGCCATTCTTGATGACACGAATTCCCACACCCACAGAATCGGAAATTTCCGTATTCTGGACCTGTCCCTGAAAGAGGGAAAGACCTTCGGAATGAGACTTGGAAGCGATTACGTCAAACTGCTCCGCCTGTCCCTTGGCCTTGTCGTTGATGTAAGAAATAGCGTCTTCGATATTCATAAAAAACTAGGTCCTCTGGGATTTCCGTTCCAGCATTTTCCAGTATGCGGCAGGGCTCCCGGTCACCGACTCCAGAGAAGCGGCCAGATCCGTCGTAATGCCGGTCTCCCCTGCAATCAGTTTTTCCAGCAGATCTTCCGAAATACCAAGCCTACGGGCAAACTCAGCCTTGTCCATCTTGAGCCATTCCATGCCCTCGAGAATCGCCTGCCCCGGCGTAGGAACACCATGTCTTGAGCCCATATTCTCTTTCCCTCGGAAAACCTATCTAGAAGTCAATATAAAAAACGGAATGACCATAAATCATCATCAGGAGCAAATCCTCCGAAGTCCTTCCGCAAAAACGTCCGGTTCCTGCAGCAAGCTTATCACAATCCAGCCGTCCTCCTCGAAATCAAAGAAGAATCCCGGCTGTACAAGCACATGCTTTTCCCGCAAAAGACGGAGCGTCAGTTCCTCGTCGTTGTCGCCCAAGCGGATTACCGCATACCAGCCTCCCAAAACCTCGGGGCAGTACTTAGAGGGGAACTTTTCCCGCAGGGCCGCCAGATTCTGCTGCAAGCGTTCCTGAATTTGTTTTTCGTAGTTCGCCGACTCAGCGAGTAGAGGGGTCGCCAAAGCCTGGGCCATGGAGGAGACGCTCAGGTAAGCGTCTGCCACATATTCCAAAGTCTCGTGGATGGATTCCCGCATGGCTTCGGGAGCGTACACGGCCATCCAGCCCAGCTTTACCTGAGGGCTCCCGCAGACCTTGCTTAGGCCGTTCAACCAAACAATGGGGCAGCGAGGTTTTTCACTCCCCTGCTCAAGGAACTGCCAGGAGCGCTTGACGTTTGCATCAAAGGAATAGTCCCCGAAAACTTCGTCCACCACAAGAACCAGGTTCCGCTCTTCACAAAAACGGACCGTCTCTTTCCATTCGGACAAGTTGACGGAATGACCCGTAGGATTGTGGGGGCAAACCAGCAAGAGGATTCTTGCATTGGCAGGGGCACTCAGAAGGCTGTCCGTATCCAAAGCGAAATGAAATGCTGAGCTTGTCATTCCCGCCAGAGCCTGCCCCGGACAACGATCCGGGGAGCGGATCTCCTCGACAGGCCCTTCTCGACAGTTTCAAGAAATACGGGTAGCACTCCAAGTTTTCAAGCTCTGCCAACGTATCCAACAGAGGATATCCCGGAACCGGCGTCAGAATGGCATCTCCGGGATTGCAGAAAGCCTTGAACAGAATAGAGTAGGCCTCGCTGGTACTAGCCGTAAGGAGAATCTGATCTGCCGAAAAGTTTCCTCCCCGCTCCTGGTAATATTTCGCCACGGTCTCACGTGCTTTCAAGGCCCCTGCCGGATTCGTGTCCCACAAGTTGAATTCCCGCTTGATCAAATCTGCCGCTGGTTCCAAGTCAAAAGGTAGCCCCACACGCAGGGGACTGCTCACCGTCATATCAATGAGGGGCAAGCCACCTGCGGTGGCTTCTTTTAGAACATCGGACTTCGCCCTTTCCAGTTCGGCAAAGAACGGCGTGGGGGTCAGGTCCTTCTGTTTCATTTTTGACGGCTCTTGATAAGGCCAGCCACGAAGACGGCTATGATGATTCCCGCCGGCATGCACACAGGTCCTTGATCTTCTTCCGGAAATCTTTGATCTTGCCGCGGATTCCCGATTTGGAAATCTTCTGGGCACCCGCGTCTTTCAGCTTTTCCGTGGAACGGACCACGGACTGGACCCGCTCCGATTTCCAGAGCTTGTTCACCGATTCCTTGGAATCGTCCACGAACTTTTCAAGGCGTTCCCGCTTGATCTTGAAGGGTCGAGCCACGTCGGACAGCGCTTTCCACATAACAGTCTACTTGTACAAAAGGTTCACGCCGCTGAACAGGGCCCGCATGTTGGCCTTCAGGGTATCGCTGGAGACGCCACGGCCCTCTTCTTCCTTGCCGTTAGCACGCAAGAGAATCCGGCTCAGGCCGCGACCCGCCCACAACTTGTCCTTCTCGGGAACCACCACCTGGCGGTACTTCACCAGTTCCACCGGCATGTTGATTTCACGCATCAGGATAAGCCCGGCCTCGATGGGGCCTTCGGCGGTCACGGACCGGCGAATGGCCTCGCCGTCTTTCTTGAAATGGAATATAAAGCGGTTCTCGTCGGGAATCACTTCTACGTTGTTGAACACCAGACGGGCATTCACGTTCACGCGCTCTTCGCGGAACACGTCCAGCACCCGCTCGGCGCTGAGTTCCCCTTCTTTTTCGCTCAGTTCCTTGAGCACGGGCTGCAGTTCTGCCGCCTCGGCCAGGGAAAGCCTGTAACCGAACTTGGTGATAATCTCGTAAACCGCGGTGCGGCCGCTCTGACTGGTAAAGGAGATGGAATCGTTCTGGTGGCGACCGATAATGGAGTAGTCGATGGGGCGGTAGGCGCCCTTCTTCATGTCCTTGGTCTTGGAGGCTCCATCCTGGTGGATACCGCTACGGTGCACAATGGCCTCGGCACCGATCAGCGGGGCACGGCTGTAAATGCTCACGCCGGACCACTGGGAAATCAGGATAGCCGTCTCGTAGATGCGTTCCAGGTGCAGGCCCGTATTCACGCCGGAATTGTGGAGCGCCACGGCCACCTCGTAGAAATTGGTGTTGCCGCAGCGTTCGCCCAGGCCGTTCAGGGCCACTTCCAGCTGGGTGGCGCCCACAAAGAAACTCTCCACCGTAGCGGCCGTAGCCATGCCCAAGTCGTTATGGCAATGGACCGAGATGGCAATGTCCTTGGGCAAGGCTTCATAAACCTGCTTAATCTGGTTCACGTACAAGAAGGGCCTATACCGCTCCACCGTATTGGGCAGGTTTATGGTGGTGGCTCCCGCCTCCACCACGGCCTTCAGCACGTCAATCACAAAATCCATGTTGTCCAGGCAGTCCCCAAAGTGTTCGGCGCTGAACTCCACGTCGCCCTTGTCCCCTACCAGGGACTTGGCCAGTTTCACGCACTTGACGGCCTTTTCCTTCACCTGTTCCGGAGTCAGGTGCAGCACATGTTCCATGGAGAGCTTGCTGGTAGCGAGGAAGGTGTGGATACGGGGGTGGGGGGCATACTGCACCGCCTCCCAGCAACGCTGGATATCGCTTTCCACGCAGCGGGCAAGGCCAGAGACCACCACCTTCTGGGCAACTTCATCCCCTTCTTCCGCCATCTTGGCGGTAAGCTGGGCCAGTTCCTTGCAGGACTCAAAATCCATCTCGCTAGAGGCGGGGAACCCCACCTCGGCGCCCTGCACGCCCAGTTTCAGGAGCTGCAGGTACACGTCCTTTTTCTGGGCGTTGTTCCAGGGCTTGGGCAGCGCCTGGTTTCCGTCACGCAGCGTGACGTCATAAAAGAAAGGTTGTCTCTTTGCCATTTCGGCAGCATTCATTTCACTCATCTTATCTCCTCGCCCACGCAACATGGCCGCAAGATTCATTTTTCGGTTTCAAAGATAGAAATTGACCCAAAAAGAGAAACCCGCTGCCATATTGGAGCGGGCTCATTTAGGTTAATTCTGTTCAAAATCCTTGAAAACGGCCTAAAACCTCGCTCCACAAGCAAGTCGCAATAGAAGTAGCAGGTTCAGGGTCTTTTTCATACCACAGAATATATAAAACGCCACAATCCTTGTCAAGAGCTATTTCACGCAACGCACAGACACGGCGTCATTTTTCATATAGCTGCCGCCACCCGAAAAATGGAACCTGGCATCCAGGGAATACAGCATGGCATTTCCCCCGTCGCCACTGAACTCCGTATGGTCCTCGTCCGCCGTCCAGAAGATGGTTTTTTCGCCCAAGTCATCAAATTTCGACAACCAGCGTTTCCCAGCGGGCAGCGCCCCGAACCCAGTGGTATCGGTGGCAGGGTAATCCCGTTCCGTCCAACCGGTCTTGCTCCTAAGCGACGGCGACACATAATGGTATTCCGCCTCCACCAGGGAATCCAGCAAATTCCATTCATCGCTACTGGGAACATGGAAGCCTTCCGGGCAGGCCCCCTGGGCGGGAGCCGTCAAGTTGACAAACTTTTTCTGGAAAGACTTGTCCAGCCCCATGGCGGCAGTCCAGCTGTAAAGGCGACCGTACTTCTCGCAGTTCTCTGGCTTGTTGTCGTAGCACCAGGAAGTCTTCGCCATGCTGCAGTCGTAATACTTCAAGTTTTCGGCAAGCCAAGTCATGTCGCCAATCTTTGTAACCTTGTAGACGGTACCGTCGCGGGAATCGCAAATGGTCCCCTCTGCAAGGCTTTCAGGGCAGGCCTTTGGCTCTACGGAACAGGAACCGCCACCAGAGCCATTCCCACCTTCACCGCTTTCATTGGCAGAGGTTCCCGAATCACTATCGCAGGCCACCAGGCAGCACCCAGCAACCAACGCAAGAAAAGCAAACAACTTGTTCATAATACTCCTTTTCATTCAATCCGTTAAAATATTAATTAAAACCGCACCTTATAAATTTGAGGCCAGTTCTTGCCCGTAATCCAAAAATCCTTGCCGTCAAAGGCGATTCCGTTCAGCACATCCGCCCCCGAGAAGCGACGACGAATCTCCCGGGCCTTGTCAGTAAAATCCAGATACTTCAGCACATGGCCACTGGGTAGCTCCACCACGGCAATCAAGCCCGTAGTCCATATGTTGGCATAAAGGGTGTCCCGGACCACTTCCAGTTCGTTCAGTTGCGGCAATTCGCGCCCGTTATCGCGCACGGGGATCGCCCCCACCACGCTAAAACCGCCCAGCCCTATCTGCAAGAGTTCGCTGGAGCCATTGCTCATCAAGAGGGCGTCACGCCAGTAGGTAAGCCCCCAACCTTCCGTAGGTATGCGGAACTCGCCCTTCATGGCGAAGGGTTTCCTGTTCCTGGATTTCCAGGTCAGGTAAAAGATGTCGTCGCCAACGGCCACGGAGCCTTCGCCGAAATAACGTTCCGCAAGCCGCAGGGAATCCAGAATCTTGCCGTCCAGAGTGCGACGGTAAATGCCCGACTCGCCGTAATGCCCGGTGGATTCTATCAGGTCCTTGCCGTCAAAAAATAGCCCCTGGGTAAAGTGGGTCTGCTCGTGGGGAATGGAATCCACGATGGTCGGCACAATGCGGGGAGTATCTGCATAGACGATGGCCGCAACCGCAACCATACAAAACAGGGCTCTGTGCAAAAGCGAAATCATAGGGGAATATGTAGAAAAATTATATTTGGGTCACCATGGGCGCTGTAAAAGAACCGGCCAAAGTCAAAATCATCGTTGGGATCCTGGCAAAGGACGCCGCCTCGGTAGAGTCCGTCCGCAGCACCCTCCGAGAGCGTTTTGGCGAAGAGGACCTGAACCTGGACCTGGAACCCTTCCCCTTTACCTTTACCAACTACTACAAAGAAGAAATCGGCGACGCCCCTGTGCGGGCCTTCTTCAGCTACGAGCCCCTGGTGGACCGTACCGAAATCGTGGACATCAAACTCTGGACCAACGACCTGGAACTTGAAATTGCAGAAAGCGCCGGAACGCCCGGGCTACGCCCCGTGAACCTGGACCCGGGCTACATGACCCTGGGTCAGTTCTTCTTGGCCACTACCAAGGACCAGCGGCAGCGGGTTTATATCAGTCGCGGGATTTTCGTAGAGCCCACCCTTTACTTTCAAGACGGGCACTTCCACCATTTCGACTGGACCTACCGTGACTACCAGAGCGAAAAATACATCGCCTACCTGGAGCAGGTCCGTGCCCGCCTCGCCTACCAGATGAGCACAGGAAAGCCATATAGATTAAGACGAGCACACCTCACACTCCACACCTCACATTAAACTCCACATTTCACAACGTACACTTTTATGAAAGCCGGAATAATTACAATCGTCCTCCTCATCATCAGCAACTTCTTCATGACCCTTGCCTGGTACGGCAATCTGAAGCTGAAGGAAATGCACATCAGCACCGACTGGCCGCTGATCCTCGTGATTCTCGCCAGCTGGGGTATCGCCCTCATCGAGTACTTCTTCATGATTCCCGCCAACAACATCGGGAGCCGTATCAACGGCGGACCCTACAGTCTGATGCAACTGAAGATTATCCAAGAGGCCATTTCCCTCACGGTGTTCACCACCATGGCCATCACCATGTTCCGCACCGAGACACTCCAGTGGAATCACGTTGTGGCCTTTGTGCTGATTATCGGCGCGGTGTTCTTCGCGTTCTTGAAGTAACTTTTCCGAAGTAATAAAAAAACTCCCCCGGCCTAACCGAGGGAGTTTTAAAGGGAGACCCCCGCCTTCGCGGGGATGACATTTTGTCAATTACGTATGTGCATCTACCCATTCGGCGTTCTTGCGGCAGGCTTCAACGGACTTGTCGAAGG
>CACZII010000147.1 GCA_902781185.1 Fibrobacter succinogenes | reverse complement strand
GCCGAGGAGCGCAAGGCCCGCATCAAGAAGATGCGGGGGTGGCTTTCGCCGCGTGATTCGGGGCCCGATGACTTTGGGCCCGAAGATGCAGCGCTGTACTATGGCGAGGGGCATTCCGGCTGGAACCGGTAGGGAGCAAGATGCTTGTCAAGATTCTGGTAGATAATATCGCCGGTGGCACGGATTTTGCGGCCGACAGTTGCGCGGTCGAAAGCAGTTGCACACCCCTCTGCGGAGAGTGGGGACTTTCTGTCTATATCGAGTTCGAAGGCAACCATTACTTGTTGGACACCGGAGCGTCTCGAAAGTTCGCGCAAAACGCCGCCACCATGGGCATAGACCTTTCGAAGGTGGATACCGCAATCCTTAGCCACGCCCACTACGACCACGCCAACGGCCTTGCGGAATTTTTCCGCATCAACGGGAATGCCTCCTGCTTTTTGAGACAAGGCGCCGCCGAAAACTGCTACCATACCCACAAGCTTTTCGGGCCTTTTGCCTACCACGAATACATCGGCATCCGCAGGGGCTACCTGAAGCGTTTTGCCGACCGCATCCGCTTTGTCGAAGGCGATGCAGAGATTGCCCCCAACGTATACCTGGTTCCCCATAAAGACTCCGTCGTGAGCCCAGAGGCCCGTGCCCACATCGCCTGCGCAGCAGGTCTTTCTGTTAAGGAAAACGGCCGTTACCGTTACGACAGTTTTGACCACGAGCAGAGCCTGGTCTTTGAAACTCCCAAGGGACTGTTCATGATGAACAGTTGCAGCCACGCCGGCGCCGACAACATCGTAAAAGAAATCGAGGCCTCCTTCCCGGGCAAAAAGATTTACGGAATCCTTGGCGGGTTCCATCTTTACCGCTACAAAGACGAAGCGGTCTACGCCTTTGCCACACGCCTGCTAGAACTAGACGTACAGAAAATCTACACGGGTCACTGCACAGGCAGTCGCGCCTTCGAGATACTGCACGAAGTTCTAGGCGAACGGGCCTGCCAGATGTTCACCGGCATGTCCATAGAAGTGTAGCCTACAAGGCTACCCCACCGTCATTTTTTTGTGCGGCGACGCCACTCTCGCTACTCGTGCTGTTTACGCGGCTCGCGCGGCTTGCTTCGCTTCCGTTTTTTGGGCGGGAGAGTTTCGCCGAGGCCCTCTATAAGGGATTGCGCCAGTTCTTCGTCGCCCTGGGCCAAAAGTTCTTTTTGGGGAGTCGCAAGTTTTTTGATGCGGGCCTCTAGCCTGAGGGCGTATTCTTTGCTGGGGAGCTCGAACTGCCGGAGGATTTTTTCGGGAGGAAATGCCTTGGTGAACTTGGCCCCACGCCCTGTACAGTGTTCCTCGAAACGAGCGGCTACATCTACAGCGTAACCCGTGTAGATGCGGTTCCCGGCGCAGCGCAGCATGTAGACGAAGTGTGGCATAATTGTTCTAAAAGGAATATAACATTTTCTGATTCCGGCTCGAGGCCGGAATGACGTAGAGAAAATTATTATCATTAGACATTATGGAACATAAAAGAGAGCGCGAGACTTTTAAGACTAGACTTGGATTTTTGCTGATTGCCGCGGGCTGTGCCATTGGACTTGGCAACGTGTGGCGTTTCCCCTACATCGCGGGGCAATACGGCGGTGCGGCCTTTGTGCTGCCCTACCTTGGGTTTCTGCTGTTCCTCGGGCTCCCGGTGCTCATGGCGGAACTGGCCATTGGGCGTGGCGGCAAGAGCGGTATCGGCATGGCCTTTGACAAGCTCGAGAGTCCTGGCACCAAATGGCACTGGGCCAAGTTCCCGCTGATCAGCGCCAACTACATTTTGATGGCGTTCTACTCCGTAGTCACTGGCTGGATGTTCTTCTACTTCTACAAGATGCTCACCGACGGCGAATTCCTAAAGGGCACTCCCGACCAGATTGCAAGCGGTTTCGGCGAGATGCTCTCGAACCCGCCGCTCCTGATTTTCTGGATGACTGTAGCCATTGTCTTGGGCCTTGGCATTGTGTCTCTTGGGCTGCGCAAGGGCGTGGAGCGCATCACCAAGAAGATGATGATCGCGCTGTTTGTCATTATGATTTTGCTTGCCATACGCGCAGTGACACTGCCGGGTGCGGGCAAGGGAATTGAATTCTACCTGCTGCCCTCCCTGGAACGTCTGTCACAGTCCGGCAAGGGAATGGGAGAAGCTATCTTCGCAGCGTTTGCCCACGCCTTCTTTACCCTGAGCATCGGTATCGGTAGCATGGCCATTTTCGGAAGCTACATCAAGAGGCAGCATTCCCTGACCAAAGAGGCGGCGAGCATCTGCGCGCTAGATACCGTGGTGGCATTGGTAGCGGGCCTTATCATTATCCCCTCGTGCTTTGCCTTTGGGCAGTCCCCTGCGCAAGGGCCTGGGCTTATCTTTGTTACTTTGTCCAACGTGTTCGCCATGATGCCCGCGGGCCGGTTCTGCGGAGCGGCGTTCTTCTTGTTCATGTCGTTTGCGGCTCTTTCTACCCTGATTGCCGTGTTCGAGAATATCGTGGCCTTCTGGATGGACCTGAAGGGCTACAAGCGCCGGAAGGTGGCGTTCTGGAACGTGATTGCGGTGTTCCTGATGTCGCTCCCCTGCGCCCTCGGATTCAACGTGCTTTCGGGGTTCGAGCCCTTTGGCCCCGGCAGCTGCGTGCTTGACCTGGAAGACTTTATCGTGAGCAACACCATGCTGCCTGCAGGCGCCATATTCATGGTGGTGTTCTGCTGTAGCCGCTACGGCTGGGGCGAAGAAAAGTTCTTCAACGAAATGAACACGGGCGAGGGCCTGAAACTCCCCCGCCACAAGCTCGTCAAGATTTACTTCAAGTGGATTCTGCCTGCCCTGATAACCATTCTGCTTATCCAGGGCTACCTGACCAAGTTCGCGCCGGAACTGGCAGCCAAAATATTCTAGACAATCGTCAGAATGTCGCTGAAGCCTGTGATGTCCAGGACTTCCATGATTTCGGCGCAGACATTCTTGACTTCCATCTTGCCCTGCTTGTTCATCTTCTTCTGGGCACCGAGCAACACGCGGAGCCCTGCCGAAGAAACGTATTCCAGCTTGGCAAAGTCAAAGATCAAGGCGGTGAGCCCGTCCAGGTTCGCATTGACGACCTGTTCCAATTCGGGCGCGGTGATGGTATCCAGACGACCTTCCAAAGCCAGGGTCAAAGTGGTATTGTCACGGGTCTGTTCGATTTTCATCTTGTACCTCTATCTGATTTTCTTAAAAATAGTAAAATAATTCTGGTCACCCTTACGCTCGTACCGGACATCGTCCATGGTTTTCTTCACCAAAAAGATGCCCAGGCCCCCTATTTGCCGTTCTTCCACAGGGAGCGAAACGTCGGGGTCGTCGTTTTCCAGGGGGTTGTAGGGCTTGCCCCCGTCCACAAAAGTCAGGGAAAACATAGACGTAGGTTCGTCTAGGTTGGCTACAACCGTCACGGACTTGGCGCCGGAATACTGGACAATATTGCTGAACACCTCGTCTATTGCCACATCAACCTGGATGGCGGCCTTGGGAGACGGCTCGTAGGGTTCCAGCATGGATTCCACAAAGGCGGTCAGAACCTCGCCTTTTTCGATTGACGCATCGACAGTTGTTTCTTTCGTGGCCATAATCGTGGCAAAATATACTCATTAAGACTTGGGTGTTTAGTCCCTTTTTTGTTGGTTTACGCATTAATCCCGCGTTTTTTATTTACATTGATATTACGCGTATCAAGGAGTGTTTATGAGAACCATGTTCAAGACTTTTGCAGGGCGAGCCGTTTTAGCCACGGCGTTTTTTGCACTGGCCGTTACAGGCTGTTCCGACGATTCCAGTTCCGGATCAAATGTCACCGCCGGAATGAACGAACCCGATTGGCGGGAACATTGCCTGGATGTCATCAACAAGTACCGCGCCACAGAAAACCTGGAACCTGTAGCACTTGCCGACGAAGAAAAGCAGAAGTGCGCCGACAAACAGTCCGCCGATGACCTGGCTGCAAACAAGGCCCACGGGCATTTCAAGGCCTGCGGCGAATGGGCACAGAACTCGGGCCCCAACGCCAACATGGCAAATGACCGTAAGGCTGCCGACGTGGCCGAGTACTACCTGGACATGATGTGGAACGAAAAGAAGTTGGTAGAAAGCGGTGAGCGCAGTCTTGATAAAGATGAGGACTACCCTTACATCGGCCACTACAAGAATATGCGCGGCAACTACACCAAGGTCGCCTGCGGCATCGCCGTCTCTAAGGACGGAACCACAGGCTGGTTCAACGTAGACTTTTTCTAATTCACACTGGGTGTTTCTCAAAGCGCAGGGAAAAGATGAAAAAGAGATTGGGTTATCTTGCGAGCACTTTCGCAGCTGTTTCACTGGCA
>CACZII010000146.1 GCA_902781185.1 Fibrobacter succinogenes | reverse complement strand
GCCGGTCTGAAAAAGTAAGACTCTGGTTATAGCAAAAAAGATGTCCCGGCTTTGAGTCGGGATTTTTTTTTCAAAAAAGTGTATATTTATATAAGGAAACAGGCTTGGCATGATAAGTGGGAGTGCCACTTGCTTGTATTAGGGAGGCAGTTTAATGAAACGCTCTATATTGCCGTTCTTCTTGGCAGCAATGCTTGCTGCTTGCTGTAGTGACAATAGCAGTAGTAGTGACAACGATTCAAGCACAGATCCTGAGTCGTCCGAAGAATCGACTGGAACATCTTCCAGTCGCGCCAATGGCGATAAAAATGCATCTAGTGGATCCAGTTCCTCTTCTAGTGTCGCTGCGGGCGAAACGGAGCATTCCAGCTCTAGCGGCGTGTATATCGCGGATGACTGGGAGGTGCCCAAGGAGGACTGCCCAAATCCGGACATTGATTACGGAACTATGACTGATCCCCGCGACAAAAAAGTTTATAGGACTATAACTATTGTCATGGGAGATTTTGCACAGACATGGATGGCTGAAAATCTGAATTACTATGATGAATCGGACCCGAGTATAAAAGACAAGAGCTGGTGCTATGGCAAAGCTGACAATAAGGACAGTACCACTTGCGACGTTATCGGTCGCTATTATACTTGGGCGGCAGCTATTGATTCTGCTGGAATCTATTCAAAGTCCCGGGATTGCGGCTATGAAAAAGAATGTGACATGCCCGGCCTTGTTGAAGGGGTTTGTCCACCGGGTTGGCACTTGCCAGATGATCTAGAATGGGAAGCCCTTTTTAGTGCTGTGAAAACATTACAGTTACCAAATAACGGTGATCTAAGGTCTCGCTGTGGCTGGCTCCGTGACGACAATGGAACGGATGATATTGGCTTTGCAGCCATGCCTGCTGGCTCGGGTGATAATCAAGGATATGCTGGTGGTTCAATAGCTTTCTTCTGGAGTTCCACTCAGGTCGATGAAGTTCGGGCTAGCTCTATACACATATTTGATAATAAACCACGTATATTACACAATTCTAAAACCAGCGGTCTTAATGTTCGCTGTATTGAGGACCTCAAATAGATAATTTAAAAATAGATTCCGCTATATTTACTGCATGGTGCCTTTTTCGAGGCTGCGCACAGGAATGTAGCGGACCTTTCCATCATTGGATATGATCATGGCTACGCCGGACATGTAGTTGAGCCATCTTCTTTTTTCGTAGTAACGCAGGTTGGCGCGGCCTTCTGTCACGTAGGCCAGCAGGGGCACCAGCAGGTAGTCGTGGGTGCACAGGATGTTTATGCGCTTCATGCTTCCTAGCTTACCCTTGATTTCACTGATGAACTGCTCACTACGGCTTTTGAGATCGTAGAAGGCATCCGAGTATGATCCAACGAATGCGTACTTGGAATATACAGCCCAGCCGCCACCATCGGCGGAATTGGAGTATTCCTCCACCTTGTTGGAATTCTTCACGTACCATCCGCCATCCAGCGTGGCGAGTTCCACCAGGTTGTAGTTGGTCTGGCCCTTGCCCTGGGCGATGTTGTCGCAGGTTTGCTGGGTGCGGGTGTAGCCGGAGTGGGCAAAGTAGAAGTCTTCGGTGGCGCCTGCCGCCGCGAACCGTGCGCCAAGTTCCTGGGCGTACTTTTCACCGTTTTCGGTGAGTTTGCCGGACTTGCCCGTGCTGTTGGTGCGTTCACTGTGGCGGATGATGAACACCGCCTTGTCGGTGGGTTTTAGGCTCTTGTAGACTTCTACGATGTCGGTAAAGCCGTCGACTTCGTCCTTTGTGGCAATACGCCACTTGCCGCCGTCGTAGATGTAGGAGGTCTCGTGGTTCACACGGCCTTCACGGATTTCCTTGTCGTATGCGCCGGGGCCAAATCCGGTAGTGTCCTTTTCCATGGACTTTGCGGTACGCCAGCGTTTGGCGGTGGCATCGCAGATGAACCGAACTCTGGAATGGTCCGCATGCTCGTAGTCGTTGGCAAAGTAGACGCTTTGCCCGTGTTTTACGAAGGTGACCTGCCCGGCGTTTGCCTCGGTGCAGGGCCCGAACTCATAGATCATGGGGAAGAAGGCCTGCATGTACTTTTCGAAGTTGGGCACGGTTCCCAGGTTCCATTCGGTGACGTGATTACGGATGTTGGCGTACCTGTTACTGGAATCTACGCCCACGACCCAGTCCGCAATCTTGATTTTCCAGTTGGGGTCGTTCCAGACGCCGTCGCCCTTGATGTCTTCGGCAATGTTGTTCACCAGGCCCATCATCTCGGTTTCGTCGCGTCCGCCCATCAGCATGGCGGAGATGGCCAATATGGCGGCACTGTACTCGCTTTCTCCAAGGACGCTCATCTCTTCGGCGGTGGGCATGTTGCTCAGTTTCGTCGTGTCGATTCCAAAGGCCGCGAACACCTCACGTTCCGCTTGCGCCTTGGCCATGTTGAAATCAAAGTGGTTCATCAGCAGCTGGTCTACGCGGGGGATTTCTAGATGGGTGAGGATGTTTACGTTGGCCTTTGATGGATCGCAGGTCCTTGCCGAAAGGGTTATGGGGTTGCTGGAGGAACCCCCGTTTACCTCGTTGCGGTAGAATCCCGTGACGCTGATTTTTACGCAGTTGGAATCGGCGTGGACATTTTCAAGGCTGAACTGTCCGTCATTAGAAAGGACGCACCCTTCTGCAATCTGCCTCATTTCGTGGCCGTAGAAGGAATCCACCTCTTTCACAGTGACGCTTGCTCCCGGAATAAAGGGGCCCTTCTGTGCGATTCCGGCGATGGGGGAGTCGAATCCCGAGGGAACGAACATGTTCTGGTTGTACTGGTTCTGGTCCCAGGGATTGCCGTAGTATTGCTGGCCCTGCGGGTTCTGGAAATCTCCGGTGGGCGGGTCTGCCTGCGGATTATGGACTATCTTGCTTACTACCTGGAGCTCACCATTGCTACAGGTTATGCTGAAGTCGGTACTGTCGGCAGTACCACGCCATTCCCCGTTTACGCAGAAGTAGGGAAGGCTTTCGTCGCCGACAAAGAAGAAGCGGCCCGCACGCCCTTCGTCGCAAAGGGGCAGGTCATCGGCATCTTCTACCGTCAGGGTATCCAGAATGGAAACTTTTTCTTTGTCGGGTTCGGGAATTTCGGGGTTCGATACGCTGTCTGTGTTGCCCATGCTGGCCGAGCTCTCCACGCTCGCTACAGGGCTGTTCCCGTCGGAGGTGCAGCTTGTGGCAAGGCACAAGAAGGCGATGCAGGCTGATATGGCGTACCAGGTATATCTCATTCTGTGTAATTATACATAAAAAAGCGGACAATTCAAGACTAGGCTTTATTAGAAATGAATCTGTTGTCTGGCGGATGCTTATTTTTTTAAATTTTCACAAGTTGACAAAAAGGGGTCCAGCTATGAAAAGATTATTCTTGACACTCTTGGCCATGGCAGCCATGGCATTTGCCGAAAATGTCCAGGTTCTTGAACCGTCCGGCGCCGAGTTCTCTACCGACGCCCCGCAGGTGGTCATGTCCATCTTGCGTTCTGCCGTGGCCCAGACGGGTAACACTCCCGTGGAATCTTCTGCGGATATTCAGCTCCGCACCACCCTCAGCACCATGGGAAGTTCCATCGTGGTGGTGGTGGAACAAATCAAGGATGGTGCTGTTGTAAGTTCTGGCCGCCAGAAGACACCTACCATCGATGATCTGGATGTGGCCATTGACGATGCCGTGAAGGCAGCCCTTGCCAACCTGGATGCAGGTTCTGCTCCCGCTTCGGCGGCATATGTTCCCGAGGCTGATTACCAGAGTGGCCCTGAGGTGGTTTACGTGGTGCCTGTGGAACGCAGCAGCGGTGACCCTAATGACGACTTTGCCCACAAGCGTCCCACCCGTAACTATGTCAGTTACGGCCTTGGTGCGGCCATGTGGCACAACTACGATTTTGAGGAAGAGGAATGCGAGAAGTATTCCAACAGCGATGAATGCCATGATGCAGAAGATGTGGACCGCAGCTGGGAACAGGCCTTCGTGTTCCACTATGGTCGTATTTTCGAGGTGATTCCCCATGCAGCCATCACCATCATCAACAACATGAATATTTCCTTTGGTTCCGAATGGGAATGGCACGAAACCTTCTTGATAGGCGGCCGTTACTTTGTGAGCACTGGGAACATTACCCCCTATTTAGGTCTTGGCGCCGGTCTCGGTATCCAGACGGATGGACATTACAACGATGACGACGAGAGTTTTGCCATAGGCCTTGCTGCCGGTGCAGAACTGGGAATTATTTTCTTCCGCAATTCGGCTACCCAGCTGGAACTTGGCCTTGCCTGGGATGCCCTGTGGGATGGCTTTGAAAGCTTTGACCGCCGTTTTGGTGCTGGAAGCTTTTACGTAGC
>CACZII010000145.1 GCA_902781185.1 Fibrobacter succinogenes | reverse complement strand
AGCCTCCGACCTTGACGCCATCAGCCCCAAGGAACGCCGGTTCTACATGCAAGACTCCACCTTTGAGATTCCGGGCATCTTTATCCCGGCCACCAACCCGGGCGACGCGGGCCTCATGGTAGGCCAGGTGGCCTTCAACAAGATTTCGGGCATCAGGCTCGGAACATCGGGCTGGTACGGCCGCGAGTTCCTGATCCAGGGCAAGAAACTGGCCGACAGTTCCTTCTTCAGCGTGCCCGCACTGGATATGAGCGCCGAAGGGGAATCCTACAAGAAGTTCGCCGAAAGCTTCCAGGAGAAGTGGGGCGAAGAGCCCGGCGAAGACAAGGTGAGCGGGCTCAGCTATGATGCGGCCAACATCGTGTTCGAGGCCTTCGGCAAGAACCCGAACGACCTGACCGGCACAATCAACAAGACCGCAAACTTCAAGGGCATCTACGGCGATATCACGTTCAGTCGTGGCGTCAACACCAACTCGAAGATTGTCACCGTCCGCAAGGGCAAATTCGAGACCATGGACGGGTGCAAGATCCCGAGCCTCGAAGCCGAAAAGGCCGCCGAAGAAGAAGAAAAGAAAAAGGCCGCCAAGTAAGGCGACCAAGAACAGCACTCCCCGGCGAGAAACTGCATGACAGCTCCCGCCAGGGGTGCGTTAAAAAATCTCTAACCGCAATCACGCGGCATCGTCGTCAAGGTCTACGCAGGGGCCGATTATGCTTGCGGCAACGTATTCGGCAGATTCCCCATTGCGGTAAATCTTGTACAAACTATCTTCGTCCAGGACATCGTCCAAGTTGATTCCGCTGGCAGCGCTCAGCTCCTCGCGGATTCGGTTCTTGAACGTCTGAAATCCCGAATGAAGGACAGAAAAGGTTATGGCGGATGTCTTATGGAACAAGTTCATAATTGTTACCTCCATAAAGGTTCTCCCCTGTGCTTATAATACCTCTTTTGCGGTCGCAAAGCAAGTACTGTAAGGATTAAATAGGGATTGGGTAAATTTCGCAAAGAGGCGGCTCGGCCGACGCAATGCGGCCCCGTCCAGCCTTAAGGCATTGATTGTCAAAAAGTTGCACAAACAAAAAATGCGTGGCGAGCAATTCTCCACGCAGGTAAATGGTTATTCCACTTTGGACTATAATTTTTGCGTAGCCAGCTTGATTACAGTCTGGTTCAAACCCAAAAGGTAGTCGTATTTAAAGTCTGTCGAAATCTTTTTAATCATCCAGATGTTCCCATATTGCTCCTGGTCTGCGCTGACATGGTCAAAGGGAACACCGACGCTCTTGACATAGACTTCCACGACCCCTTTTCCCAAGGTTATCCGTATATCCATATTGACTCGGTTTTCACCGGAGTGATTGAGGGTATAGACAAATATCTCTTCGCAGGCAATGGCAAGCAGGTTGGACTTTTGAGAATCGATTCCGTATTTACCGCAGTACTCGTAAACCAACTTCGACACTTCGGAAGCCTTGCCGATATCCCACCGCAGCGAAATATCCAAAATGTCTCCCTTGAAGCCCTCCTTGGGCAAGAGCAAGAAAAGGGAAGCCTTGTAATCCAGGTGACGGCGAGCAATCAAGTTGTATGCATATATCCCGATAACAATCAGCACGGCACAGGCGGGGTACGCAATCCAAAGGCCATCTATCCCCAACAGCTTCGACAGCACATATACCAGCGGGACAATCCCTACAAAACCGTCAAAGGTGCTAATGACAAAGGAATAGACCTTTCTGCCCAAGGCAAGGTTGCTGAATAGTGCAATCTGGACAAATCCCCGGACAACAAACATAACCGTAAAAATCCTGACCGCAGTAATGGTCATGTCGTAGGCATCGGGATCATTGATATTGTACATGGTGGTAATAATTGTCGGGAAGAACAGGAACAGCAGGGCCAACGCCATGTTCACCACGAATTGCAGCTTCAACACTCGGGCGGTAAGGAAGCGAATTCCCGCATAATCCCTTTGGGCATTCATCACGGCAATCAGGGGGACAATCGCCGACGCAATGCCCGCCATAATGACCGAGACAATGGAAATGGTCTGCATTCCACCCGCAAAGGCAGTAATGCCCACCACCCCCGCAATCTTTCCTGCCACAATGTTGCAGTACGAAAACTTTACCGCAAAGCCCAACTGGACCATCGCGGCAGATATGCCGCCGCCCACAATCTGCTTAATACTCTTGACGGTGTCCAGCGTAAAAACCTCCAGGGGAATCCTGCATTTTTTCAGCAGGATCCAGAGCATCAAAAAGAGGAATCCAACGATATAGCCGACAAAAGTCGCCCAGGCCGCTCCCGTTACGTCCATGCCTCCAAAATGGATAAACACGTAGTCAAAAACCAGGTTTGTCACATTAGCCAGAAGGTTTATAAAAGTCGCCAGTTTCGGGCTACCGGCAGCGGGCAAGAAATTGATGACCACCTGAATCACAATAATGGGAATCGTGCTCACAAAGAGGATTTTTGCATAGGAAGAAAAATCGGCCAAGAGGGATTCGTCGGAACAAAGAATCGAAGATAGGCTCTCGTTGAAAACAATCCCCACAAACGCCACAAGCGCCGAGAAAACGAAGGCCGACAAAAGCGTAAAAGAGAAAACACCCCCTGCCTTTTTCTTTTCCATCTTTCCCAGATAGTTGGCGTAAAGTACAGAACCGCCTGTTCCAAACAGCATGTAAACCACGGCAAATGCCATCATAATAGGCACGCCCAGGTTCACCACGCTCATGGCGGAACTCCCCAAAAGCTGGGCCACGATAATGGAATCGGCGAACTGGTTCAGGGACAGGGCGATAGTGCTTGCCACCGACGGAATCAAAAAACGCATGAACTGCTTTTTTACGATTTCATCGTTGCGCAAAAAGGTATTGGACTGCCCGAAAAGAGATTTCATATGACTACAGAATGACGCCCCTGCAGAAAATATAAAATGTTTTTCGCACCGGTTATTCCCGAATAAATGCTATCTTTATCCCTATGCTACTGCGCGCCACCGCCATATCGCTCTTGCTTGCATCGCTTTCTTTTGCCGAGAACATGAGCCTTGCCCTGCCCGATTCCTTGGAACGGCTTGTTGAAAAGGCTACAGGCGAGACCATGGCCCTGAACTACAAGGCAGCCCTCAGTACGGCGCAGTCCCTCAAGGCAAAAGACGAAGGGGCGGGCTGTGTCATCGAAAGCATTGTGCGGATTAGCATGTACGACGACCTGGGCGACACGGCGGCCCTTTTCAAGGCGGGAGAGAGCCTGGAAAAATGCAAGGCCCAGGGACTGTGGCAGGGGCTCCAGATGTTCGAGCTGGGCTTTGTGCAAAGCGAGACGGGGCATTCCATCAAGGGCGCCATGAAAACCCGCTCCGCAGCCAAAATGTTCGAAGATTCCAAGGAACTGGACCCCCAGGCGTTCTACGCCATCTACGCCTACTACGTAGACCAGAGCTTCAGCTGGCTCCCCTTCAAGTCTGACAACCGGAGCCACTACCTCACGGTGCTGGACAGCGCCTCCAAGGTCTCCAAGCGGTTCTGGCCCCTGTTTCTTGCGCCGCTTATCTGGATGCACTACGACAAGGAAGATTTTGAGACGGGGCTGAAACTTTCGGAACGGGGCCTGAAGAAGGCGCCCGCCCACCCGGTAATGCTCCAGATCAAGGCCGACATGCTCTACCGCCTCAAGCGTTACGACGAGGCCGCCAAGATTTACGAACAGAGCGCCGAAAGTTACCTCAAGCGCACCGGCAAAAGCATACGCTACTGGTGTTCCGCTCTAAATCTTATCCGCATCTATAACGA
This sequence comes from Fibrobacter succinogenes, assembly GCA_902781185.1. Lineage (GTDB taxonomy): Bacteria > Fibrobacterota > Fibrobacteria > Fibrobacterales > Fibrobacteraceae > Fibrobacter > Fibrobacter succinogenes_G. Next base: position 599 of record CACZII010000145.1, on the reverse strand, counting down.
TAAGGGCGACCAGAAAACTGCCCAGGCCTGGCGCGAGAAGTTGAAGGACCCTACCTACAAGGCGCTAGAAAAGTGGATGCCGGGTTCCCTCATGGACGACCTGAAAAAGCGAAAACTATTATAGTCATTCCGTAAACTTTCCCCCTACTTTTGTAAAAAGGAGCCTGTAAATAATTTTTTCAGGCTTTTTTTGTTTTACATCTCCGTCTTTATACGTGTACAGCAACAAGCCTCACACGTGAGCAAAAAGCCACAGGCGTTAAGCCGTGGCGGTTGCGAGAGCTCGGACCAGCCCTGAACACGGTGTACAGAGTCTAGTCCGAGCGGTCACAAAAGGAGTAATAATGCACCACAAAAGGCCTTTCCATATCGCCTTCTACGTAGACGGATTCACCCTCAAGAAAGTCAACAGCTTTTACCGCAACTACCACCCCTTCCATACGACCCTGGATTTTCTGGGAATCAAGAACTGGGCACGGGACCAGGCGCTGCGGCTATTCAACCCGCCCAAGAAATACGCCCTGATGGACTGCCACTACTACCACCCCGACAAAGACCCGAATGTGCGCGGGCATGCAAACGACGGTATCTTCAACTTT
>CACZII010000144.1 GCA_902781185.1 Fibrobacter succinogenes | reverse complement strand
AGCATCAAGATAAGCACCTTTGCTGCTCAGCTCCATACCGAAGGCCATCAGGGCCCCGCCCGCTGGGTTGTAGCTGGGCGTACCACCTATATCGGCTACATGCTGGATCTGTGTAGGGCCATCGGCATTCTGGATTTGGATCTGGATTACGAATTTACGGACCTGCAGGGAACTTTCGTCTATAACTTTACCAACGATACCCGCATGAAGTTCAGTTTTTACGTGGGCAAGGACCGCCTGAGTTTTGACCCGCTTTATATGGACTGGGGAAATGTGGCCGTTCCTATCAACTTCTACCATCGTTTCAATGGTAACTGGGATTACAATGCCACGTTTGCTTTTAGCGAGTTCTACCAGACCATGAAAATCAGCGACCTGATGTCTATAGAGATGTACCTCTACACGTTTGCGGGCAAGCAGTGGGTCAACTATCGCGGCATCTCGAATCATACTCTGACTATTGGCTATGAACTTGAATACGATTACGAGCGTTATCAGGAACAGATGTCTACCATAAAGATTGCGGATATCCAGGAACCTTTCCATCATGTGGGTTACTTGCAAGATGCCTGGAAGATGACCCCCGATCTCTTGCTTCAATATGGTATGCGTTTCAACTACCAGACTGCAGCGGAACATTTCGGCGTGGAACCCCGAGCCTCCCTGACTATCAATCTCGACAACACCAAGAGCCTTGAATTGTATGGTGGCTATTACCTGCAATATCTGAATTCTATTGTCTATACGGACCAGGAAACATTGAACGAATTCTATTATCCGGCCACTACGACTACAAAGGGTCGCCATATCGATCCTGCTTCGTCGTGGCTTTTGGCGGCAGAATACAGCCATCGCAACCTCTTTGAAGGTTACGATGCTACCGTTGGTGTATATTACAAGACCCAAAGCGACTTGAATACCTTTGTGGCGGTGTTGGATAGCAACGAAGAGACTACATCCGATGATTTTGTCATTGCCGATGGATTCGGAACAGCTAGTGCCTATTCCTTCGGTTACGAACTTTCACTCCGCAAGGATGAGGGATGGTGGTTTGGCGGTATCAACTGGAGCCAGGGCATCAGCGTAATGAGGACCGATGACGGTACCAAGCCGTATTACCCAAGCTGGCACCAGCCTTACGCCCTTAAGCTTGACGCGGGAATCAACTGGAAGGGTGGCGAGGATGCCCTCTGGAAACATAAGGTCAAGGGCCGCTATTTCCGCAGTTCCGTGATGCTCAAGTATTCGGCGGGCATGCCCATCAGCGAATATAAGGGCTACTACGTGTCCGAAGATATGGGGCATCAGCAGTTTTCCGACGAGATTGTAGTTTTGCCGGGTAGTCGCAATGCGGGCCGCCAAACAGATTATTTCAGGGTAGACGTGAAGCTGATTGACATCGGCCGCGAAGACAAGTGGAATTTCAACTGGACCATCATCAACCTGACCGACCACGAGAACATGTTCTACACTTTCTACGATACCAGCAAGAACCCGCCGAAAAAAACAAATATTACGCAGTTCCCCTTTTTACCGATTATGCTGAGCTATGAGTACTATTTTTAGGTTCATTGCACGTCATTCTGGAGCGCGACGCGCGACGGAATCCATGCTGTTCGTTTTGGTAATGATTGTAGGCCTGCTTCTCGCAGCCTGCGGTGATTTCCATGGGCCGTGGGAATACTATCCCGAAGAGCGCGATGTCTATACGGGTATCTACACCTATGGTTATGTGGTTGCTGGTGAAGACCCTGAAATCTGTTTTTCCAAGGTTTACAGACTGGATGAAACTTCGGCAGAAAATTTCGCCTTTTACGATAGTGCTCGCGTGACGGTGCGTGGAAAGTTTGATGTTGACGGCGAGACGGCAGAGAAGACTGTAGAATTGTCCAGTTCCAATGAAAAACCTAACTGCTTCTATTCCGCAGGATACAACGGAATTGTAGGGGAGTCTTACGCCATGGAGGCCTATTTCGAGTGGGACAGTTCGGGCCACAAGGCTAAATCCACCTACAAGGCGGTAGCCACCGTTCCCAGTGCCGTAAAAATCAAGGGCTTGAGCCTTCCTCAGCAAAACGGCAGCTACAAGTGGGCGCCCTACGACGAGAAAAATCCCAGGTTCAGTGTTGATTTTTTGGAATTCCCCATGGACATGGAATTCGTAAAGTGTGCGCTGGACTATGACAAGTCGGTGCGCGGTGTTCTGGCGGTGCTTAATTACGGCATCGAAAACTCTGAATCCCAAAACACCACCCTGAACCAGATGTTCAAGGGAATGCTGGATGCGGATTCCACTGGTTACAGGGGAATCGCCTTGCATGATCCTCTTGAACGGCAGCAGAATCTGGGATTTACGGCGTACCAGAAGATTGGCGGTTACAACGCCCTTGATACGGCCTACCTGATGAACATGATGTTGCCTCTGGGCGAGGCTTCTGTGGATTTGTATTCGACGGATGCGGCTTACATTGATTACATCGACAAGGTGAAGGGTTCTGTGGAAGACTCGAGGGTTATACCCGAATCCAATATTGAAAATGGCATGGGTGTGTTTAGCGGAATGTCCAAGACTACCGTCTATCTACACGTGAATGGTGACGGCGTCGATCTTAAGCACATTGCTTACAAGAATTGTGATAACACCGAAGGCGACAATTCAAAAAGTTGGGATTCTCGCGGGTGCAGGCTTTATCAGGATGTACTCTGCGCCGGAGTTTCTGCTGAACAACTTGAGGTGATGGGATTGTTGTCCGCTAATGAGCGCGCCTATGAGTTCTACAGGGATACGGTTTACAATAGGAATAATAAGACCTGCTACGCCTCTAATGTGAAAGCAGCCATGATGCTGGATACTACAAGATGGTCTCTATTCTTGCCAGATTCCATGCCTGAAAAGGATAAGAACAACGCCTATGCCGATGGGCTCAAGCGCTACTGCGTGGCTAGTGACTTCGAAAGCAACAATATTGCGGACTGTTCTACGCTCAAAAAGGAATGCCTGGAATCTTCTGAAAAGAACGATTGCAAAAAATACCTGTGGAACTGGTGTGCCGATCGAGGCTGGGACATTGATTATTACGGACAGTGCCGTAGTGCCTTGGTGAGCCGCTATTACCTAGAAAAACAAAAATCCCCCGTCTTGGCGAGGGAGGTTGAGGTTATCTGTAAGCAGGACAAGCCTGCGATTTGCAAGAACTGGTAAATGGTCTACACCAGGTCCCAGCCGCCGCCTTGTTCACTGCGGGGCGCATACCTAGTCCGTGCAAGGTCAAAGAAGGCGACCTGTCCGCCGGTGAGCAGCACGTCATTGCCGTCCTTTACGCTAGGGAAGATAAATTCGAATGCGAGAGGCCCAGCAACGCCACCTTTCCACGGTATAATGATTCCTACGGCATTTTCTTCTTCTGAAACCAAATCGTCGCCCCAGGGATCGGTGCAGATGAACCTATGGGGTTCGCAATAGGTGGCGAATGCAGAGGAAACAGCGACGGCCATAGCAAAAGCGATAAATGCGGTTTTCATGATAGACTCCTTTTTTACGGTTTCCCGATTAGTTAAGGTTTTGTTTTCTTTACTCCCATAATTTACTCTCTATAATTCATAAATTCAAATATATAATTTTCATTGAAATGATAAACTATTTTGATTATTTGTAGGAAACAGCCTATTTTGCTGTACTTTATCATAACGCCACGCAGGTAGACCCGCTCATTTTTGTACCTTTGATAAAGTAAAACTGTATCTTTTGGGGGCCCACTATGCAATCTAGACTCAAAGAAGCTGTTGTCTTGGCTGTAGCCATTCTCGGGCTTGGAGCATTCCTCTATTGCGCCATGATCCACGTGAAGGACCGTGACCGCGTGGTGTTCGTGCGGGGTCTTGCCGAAAGGGAAGTACCGGCTGATTACGTGATATGGCCGATCGTGTTCAAGGAAGTGGGCAACGACCTTTCTGCCTTGTACGAGACGGTTCAGGCTAAGACTTTAGCCCTGGAAAAGTTCCTCCAGGATAATGGGGTTGCCAAAGAAGAAATCACCAAGGCATCTCCCGACATTACGGATACTCAGAGTGAACTGTATACTAGCGAGCAGCGGCCCTTCCGTTACGTGGTGACCATGTCGGTGACTGTGGCTTCTGCAAACGTGGGCAAGATTCGCGAACTGATGGAAAAGCAGGGTGAACTGCTGAAACAGGGAATTGCCTTTAGTGAAGGGGATTTCCGTTACCGCAAGGTCTACAGTTTTAACGGTTTGAACGCCATCAAGCCTGAAATGATCGACGAGGCCAATAAAGAAGCCCGTGCTGCCGCCGAAAAGTTTGCCAAGGATTCTAGGAGCAAACTGGGCAAAATCAAGACGGCCACCCAGGGGCTGTTTTCTATTGGAAGACTAAATACCAACGGAAAACGACTTAGTTACGAAATGAAGTTCAAGAGCATCGAGAAAATCCATTCCGGAAAGTTCATTACCCGCTACGACATTCATTATGAAACTGAAAGTGGCAAGGCCATCACCTACGAGATGATTAGCCGAGAACCAAACGTCAAGAACATTGACGAGCTTCGCCACCACAAGAACAACGCCGTGGTTTTGGTCATGCACGACGAATCCAGGGAACACATTTTGCTTTGCAAGGAATTCCGCATGGCGGTAGGCGAGAAGGTGGTGAATTTCCCGGCAGGCCTGATCGACGAAGGCGAAACGGTGGAACAGGCCGCTGTTCGTGAACTGCGCGAAGAGACAGGACTCACCCTCATCAACATCGAGGATGTCTGGAAAGAAAGTTATTCCGCCATCGGTTTTGCCAACGAGCTGAATGTGGTTGTGGTGGGAACGGCTAACGGCACAATTCAGCCTAGCGATTCTGAGCGTGAAGAAATTGATGCCGCCTGGTACAGTAAGGACGAAGTGGCCGATTTACTGAAAAAGGAACGTTTTGCGGCCAGGACGCAATCCTATTGTATTCTGTGGAGCAGAACTTAGGTTTTCTCCTTAACGCAGCGAATATAGGCCCACCTGTCTGGTGGATCTCCAGCAGAAATCGCATGTAATGGGTAAAGGAGCCAAATTTTAAAAGCCATCCATATAATACCTCGATTCATCCAATAGGCCGCATATTCCCCTTCTTCCTCAAATTTAGTGCTCTTTATGCCGATAGCGCCTCCCCCCAATAGCACGTTGAAACTATAGGGGTCGTTTTCCATTTCAGGATATGATTCGTCGACGATGGATGCAAGTAGTTTGTCCCACTCTTTTTTTGTCGGCATCCTCCAGCCCGCGGGGCATGCTTTTTCGACGCTTTTGTAACCGTAGAGCCTTCCGTATTTTTCGCACTTTTCTGGATTGTCGTCGTAACAGCGGCTAATATCAAGTTCATAGTTCAGGTTTTCGGCCATCCAGGTCAAAGTGTCAATTTTTACCGTTTTGTAGACCTTCCCGTCGCGTTCGTCCTTAAGGGAATCCCTTACAACCGTACTAGGGTCCACTGGATCGCCGCTACCACCAAAGTCCGAAACCCACTCACCGTCTTCGCAGGCGTAAGTATCAAAGATGGTGTCCCGAGGCACCTTGTACAACTGGCCCTCTTTTTCAGCGGTGCATTCGCCGGCTTCCTCTATGGACTTTAGTATTTCAATGCCGTCGATGTCATTGCTGCTGGAACTGTCGTCGGAGCATGCAGTAAACAGGAACCCGGAAAGGGCGGCTATTAAAGCGGTGCGGGCTGCGTTGCGAAAGAAAATGGTTCTGGACATGTTTATACCTCAAGGGCACAATATAGAAAATGGGAAAAAAATGGATTATTTCTTGTGTGGTGGTGACATTTTTTGCGGGTTCGGGTGTTTTAAATATGTAATTTTGGTGAACTACTTATTGTGTAACGTTATGAAAAGATTGAAATTTTTACCGATAGCGCTTTTGATATTGCTGTTTTCGGGGCTTGCTCTTGCCGATTATGATTCGGAAATTCGCAATCTGAAGCAGGAAAAGGAAAAACTGAATTCTGAAATCCAGAAGTTGACTCGCCAGATTGCAGTGACGGATTCCTTGCTTAAGTCGGACGATGCCCGCTACAAGACGCTGCAGAGTCGCTACAGTGCGGATTCGGAACGCCGCCGCGCTGAAATCGACAGCCTGAACATAAAGATTCGCGGCGTAGCCGCCCAGTTGCAGGAAGAACGACAGAAACAGGCCCGCGCCAAGAACCGTAACGACAATGTGGCCGCCAAACGCAAGGCTTTACATTCGGCCATGCTTTCTATATGCAAACAGCTGGAACGTCAGGTGGCCCAGACGGTGCCTTGGGAACGGGATGCCAGACTGGAACGGGTCCGCTCCCTCGCTCGAGACATTGAAAGCGGTAGTGCTACCGAAGAAGAAAGTTTTTCACGCCTGAAGGCTGTCATCCAGCAAGAAATCAAGTTCGGTGACGAGGTGGCCATTGTGAATGCGCCCCTTACCCGCAAGAACGGTGAACTAATCAACGCCCAGATTTTGAGAATCGGAAACCAGTGGATGGTCTATAGCGACGAAAACGGCACCATGTACGGGAGCCTGGTACGCACCGCCCAGAAGGGTAAGATTACCTACGAATGGAACGAGAACCTTGAATTGTGGGAACGTGAAATTATCCGCTACGCTATCGATGTAAAGCTCGCCAAGAAACCGCCTCAAATTATCGCCATGCCTGTAACCTTGTCCGTGGTAGGAGGCGAAAGATGATTTTTTTAGACGAGAATGGTTCGAGGCTCGAGGCCCGAGGCACGGGATTCAGTGTGAAGAACGTCATTCTGAGCGTAGCGAAGAATCCAGGCCGTACGTTCTTAATTGCGGTGCTAGTTGCGGCCTGTGCCTCCTTTGCCGCCAAAAAGAAGGACGCCGAAGAACAGGCCCGCATTCAGGATTCCCTGAAGCAGGTAGAAATTCAGAACCTTCAGCGCGAAATCGAAAGCCTCTCTCGCATTCGCTTGCAGAAGGCCGACTCTCTCGAAAAGCTGGAGGCGGCCCACTGGAGCAAGCGTTACGCCGAATCCCAGCTGACCGAAGAACATCAGGTAGAAACCCGCGAGCTGGACGGCCGGTATTCAAAGCTTTCGACGGATCTGGGCCGCGTAAGCGAAGAAGTCCAGACTAGCAAGGACCTTACCACCGAAGCCGAAGATGGCGCCAAGGCCGAAGAAGATGCTTTCGAGGCCTTCAATACCCAGGTACGTCTTTCTATCGACAAGTCCCTAGACGATGTGGCCGGAGATTATCCTGTGGGCATGGGGGAGCGCATGCTTACCCTGAACAAGGCCCAGCGCGAGATGGCCAAGAAAAAGCCAAACACTTTGCCTGCCATGAGGAGCTACCTGAGCGACTTGCTGTTCCGTCACGAGATGACCTACACCCAGTCCTTTGGTTCCGAAAAATCCCAGATTGGGAGCCGCGTGGATGTGAACGTT
>CACZII010000143.1 GCA_902781185.1 Fibrobacter succinogenes | reverse complement strand
GCCTGGTGGTACAGCGTGCTGGGCAACAATCCCTTCGGCAAGAAAGAAGGCCTGGAAAACGCCCGTCCCCTCCTGAAAAACGTCCTTGAAATGGCCGACAAGGTAATAGACGCAGATACCGCAAAAGCAAAGACCGGGAAACAGCCTGCCGCTACTTTGCGCTTTGGTCACGACACCATGGTGTTCCCCTTCGCCGTATTGCTGCAAATGGAAAACGGCGCACGGAATACAGGCATCGAAATCGCCGAAATGGAAGGCCTACACAAAGTCTGGCGTGACTACGAAATCTCCCCCATGGCTGCAAACATACAGTTCGTATTCTACAAGTCTTCCAAGAAGGGCGACCCCATTTTGGTGAAGATTCTACACAACGAGATCGAGCAGAAATTGCCCGTGACTTGTGATTCAACAACCGTCAAGAACTGCCCGGCCGCCCCCTATTACCGCTGGGACGACTTCCGCGAATTCTACGGAAAGATTGCTAACAAGAACTAGTCCGCTGTTTCGGTAGATTTAGCGTCTTGTGCAGCCTTGGCGGCCTTAGCAGCCTTATCAGCGGCTTGCTCCAAGCGAGCCGGCTTCTTGGCCAGATTACGGATAAGGCCGAACAGGGCCGAAAGTTCGTTTCGCGTCGGGTGCAGGCGCTGCAAGAGTGTATTCAAGAAGTTGTCACGCCAGGCCTGGTCGTGGTACTGGCCCGTCAGGTAGCGGTCCATGAACTTCTTGAAACTGTCAATCTGCTCGATGGTAGCCGGGCCAGTTTCTGCAACACCCCGAGTGGTCCGTTTGGCGCGGCCCTCGCCATTGGCAAGGGCACCACTACGGCAAAGCTCGTACAAGCCTACTGTTACCGCCTGGGCCAGATTCAGGCTCATGAGCCCGGGCACGGGAATCTCGCACTGGTAAGTACAGGCGTTCACCTCTTCGGTCTCGAGCCCGCAGGATTCACGCCCGAACACGAGGGCAATGGTTCCTTCCTCCGGTAAAAGCTCGGCAAGCCCAGGCATCATGGTATGCTTGATGGCCGAACCGTAGATGCGGCGGCTGAATGCCACGGCGCAGGCACAGTCCCCGATGGCGTCTTCGAACTTGTGCACGATAGTAGCCTTGTCCAAAACCTCATGGCTGTTGGGAGCCGTATGGTAGGAATTCTCGATAACCTTGTCGCGCCTGGGGTAGACAATGTACAGTTCGTCCAGGGCGTAGCAGTGCATGGCACGAGCCACAAAGCCCACGTTATGGGGGTGCTCGGGTTCCACAAGAACAACTCTGAATTTACGCATGGGCTAAACCTACTGAGCTTACCACTTGGCCAACGCATTGGCCACAATCAGGTCTTGCAGTTTCTCGATGGCACGGGTCTGTCCGTGACGGTCTTCGGATTCGTTCTTGGCCACATCGTAGGTTCCGTCCGCCGAAAGGGACTTGTTCTCGTAGATAATCTTGTCCTTGACGTTGTCGTAGAACTTGACACTCACACGAATCGTGACGCGGTAGGTTTCCACATCGCTAGAGCTGTTGTAGTTTTCGGGCTTGTTAGTGTAGCTGAGAAGGGTCATTTCGAAATCGGCATTGGCATTCTCGTTCACAATGCGGACACCGCCAGCATTGCTCTTGAACATGTCCAGAACGCCGGCGCGGATGTTGTTGGCCAGCACAGGGTCAAGAGTCTTGTCTTCTACTTCGTGGATCTGGACCGTTTTGATGTGGCCCGGGAGTGTCGACGCCGTAAAGCTGTAGCATCCCGAAAGGAGGCCTGCAAACAAGGCCACCAACAGCATCGGCATTTGCCGAAATAAAAAACTTTTCGAAAGCATGGCTCAAATGTAGATTTTTCGCTTCTTTCCAATTCTAAACGACAAGTTCCGAGCTCTGAATTAGCTATATTCCCACCCGTAAAATTTTTACCCGAGGCATAAAATGCTTGACATCAAGAAAATCCGCGAAAATCCGGAATACTACATTGCTGAAACCGAAAAGAAATACACCACAGTGAGCCTGAAGGATGTGCTCGCCATCGATAACGAGCGCCGCCCGCTCCTCACCGAAGTGGAACGTCTCAAGAGCGAACGCAACGCCGAATCCAAGCGCATCGGCGACCTGAAGAAGAAGGGCGAGAACGCCGACGAAGCCGTTGCCGCCATGCGCGCCCTGGGCGACAAGATCGACGAGCTGGACAAGAAGCTCAAGGATCTGGACTATAAGCAAACCGAAATGCTCATGCATGTGCCGAACATTGCCCCCCGTTCTCCGGAAGGCAAGGACAGCTCGGACAACGTGGTGGAGAAGGACGGCCCGATTCCTGCCGACTACTATACCAAGAACGATGACTTTGCCCGCGTGGACCACAAGACCCTGGGCGAACGCCTCGGCATCTTTGACTTTGAACGCGGCGCCAAGATTTCCGGCTCCGGCTTCCCGGTCTACCGCGGCTGGGGTTCCCGCCTGGAACGCGCCCTCATCCAGTTCTTCCTGGACGAACACATGAAGAACGGCTTCGAAGAATTTACTCCGCCGTACCTCGTCACCCGCAACACCATGCGCGGCACGGGCCAGCTCCCGAAGTTCGAAGAAGACATGTACCGCTGCGACAAGGACGACGACCTGTTCCTCATCCCCACCGCAGAAGTACCCCTGACCAACCTTTACGCCGGCGAAGTGATTCCGGAATCCGAACTCCCGAAGCGCATCTGCGCCTACTCCGCCTGCTTCCGCCGCGAAGCTGGCTCCTACGGCAAGGACACCCGTGGTCTTCTCCGCCTGCACCAGTTCAACAAGGTCGAGATGGTCTACTTCGCCCATCCGGAAAAGAGCTACGAAGACCACGAAGAACTCACCCGCTTCGGCGAAATGCTCCTGGAAAAGCTGGGCCTCCCCTACCACCGCCTGGCCCTCTGCAAGGGCGACCTGGGTTTCGGTGCCGCCAAGTGCTACGACCTGGAAGTCTACGCCCCTGTAGAAAAGAAGTGGCTCGAAGTCAGCTCCTGCTCCAACTTCGAAGACTACCAGGCACGCCGCGCCAACATCAAGACGAAGATCGGTGGCAAGAACGTCTACGTGCATACGCTGAACGGTTCCGGCCTCGCCACCCCCCGCGTGATGGTGGGCATCTGCGACAACTACCAGCAGAAGGACGGCTCGCTGTTGATCCCCGAAGTGCTGCGTCCGTACATGGGTGGTCTCGAGAAGATCGAACCCAAGAAGTAATCTTCCAGATTCCGGGTCCCCGGATCAATGTCCGGGGCAGGCTCTACCCGGAATGACACTACATCAAGCCCAGAAGGCGTTAAAGAGCAAGGTCAGGCGACCTTGCTTTCTTATTTTTGAAAAAATCTGAAATTTTGTGCACTGAACCTATTGACAAATGCCCAATTGTGCATTATATTTATAGTATAGAAATTCCAAACCCTTTTTTGGGGAGGTTCAAGATGGACAATTCAAGCAAGAAAAAAGACTTGACTGACCGCCAGGCCGAGATTTACGAATACATCAAGAAGTATTCCAGAGAAAACCACATGCCCCCTACCGTTAGGGAAATCGGCAACCATTTCGAGATTTCCTCCACCAACGGGGTGCGTTCCATTTTGGCAGCACTCATCAAGAAGGGTTACATCAACCGTTCTCCCCGCCTTAGCCGCGGCATCGAGATTCTTGATACCGACAACGGCAAGAACTCTACAGTCGCTCGCAGCAACACCGTCGAAATCCCCATCGTGGGCCGTGTAGCCGCAGGCGCCCCCATTCTGGCTGTCCAGAACCTGGAAGGTACCGTCACCGTAGACCGCGATTTTCTCGCTTGCCGTAGCGACGTGTTCGCCCTCAGGGTCCGTGGCGACTCCATGATCGATGCCGGTATTTTCGATGGCGACCTGGTCTTTGCCCGCCAGCAGAAATCTGCCGAACGAGGCGAAATCATCGTGGCGCAAATTGATAACGAGGCTACGGTAAAGTACTACCAGCCGTCATCCGATCACATCGAGCTTAGGCCCGCCAACCCCAAATACCGCCCCATCATCGTGAAAAGCAACAAAGACTTCTCCATTGCCGGGCGTGTCATCGGGGTCATGCGCAAGGTGAACTAAGGCGTCCGCGTTCCTAGTTCATTCATTCTCGAACATATGTAAAAAGCAGGTCCGAATCCCGGACCTGCCTTTTTTACAATTGACAAGCTGTAACGATTAATCGTCCAGTTCAGCCAGTTCCTCTTCCGCTTCCTTTAGGTCAGCGGCGTCGGGACCGTCCATAAACTCGTTGTCTTCGTCCTCTTCATCCAGAGAATCCTGTCCGAGAAGACCCATCTGGTAATCCACCTTACGGGCTTCCTTGGACTGACCGAGCTTAAGAATGGCTGCGCATTCTTCGCAGTAGCCCAGGTGCTTATCTACCCAGAATTCCGGAGACACCAGGTTCTTGTTGCAACGTGTGCAAATCTGAGTTGCGGCTTCGCGGGTGAAGGCCAGATTCTGCTCTTCCAGTTCCTTCAAGATGCGTTCGGTCAGCTCTTCCTGAGTCTCTTCGGCAAGGGAGGCCTTGCGACGGACAGACATGGTGGGCTTCTTTTCCAGGTTCTTGAGTTCCGAAGAAACCTTCTTCTTGTTGGC
>CACZII010000142.1 GCA_902781185.1 Fibrobacter succinogenes | reverse complement strand
AGGGCTGTCGCCCTTTTCAAAATCTTCAGCAAGTTCCTCGGCACGTTCGGGAATGTACCCGGTAGCGAACATTTCGGGGAAAAGGATTAAACTTTCTGGCGCAGGGCTTGCGCCGAGCACCATCTGTCGTGCCTTTTCCAGGTTCTTTTCTTTATTGCCCGGGAGAGATTCCATCTGTACGAGGTAAACTTGCATACAGGGGAAATGTAGTAAATAGTAGGAAGTGACACGAACGTGTCATCCTGAGCAGAGCCGTTAGGCGAAGTCGAAGGATCTAGAATCAAGGGGTGTTTTTTATATTTGGTAAAGAGAATGAGGAAGTGTAAAAAATGAAGAAGCCTTTATACAAAAGAATTGTGGCATTGTTGGTTCTCATAGTGGCTGCTAATGTTTGCGCTATGCAAATTTTCGTGAAGACGTTGACGGGGAAAACCGTGACATTGGAGGTGGAACCCAGTGATTCCATAGATGCGGTTAAGGCGAAAATTCAGGAAAAAGAGAATATCCCTCCGGAGGAGCAGCGGCTAATCTTTGCAGGAAAACAATTGGAAGATGGCCATACTTTGGCGGATTACAATATACAGAAAGAGTCTACCCTGAGAGTTCAAGTTCTGAAGAAGAGGAATCCAGTTCTTCGCAAGCAACCGAGTCTAGCTCTTCGGAAAATACGGTATCGAGTTCGTCTGAAACAGTAGAATCCAGTTCTTCCGAAATGGAGGAATCAAGTTCGTCAAAGGAAGAAATAAAAGCTAAGACAGAGTCCTTGTATCCCGAGCATGTTGATAGCATGGAATTTGTTGTTTCTCATAACAAGTTGGTGGTGAAAAATTCGGAAGGCTCGGATGTCAGGATTTGGGTCTTTGATATGATGGGTAATTTGAAAAAGAGTTCCGCTAATCATTTGGTGAGTCTTGAATCAATGGCGTCGGGAACATACCTTGTTCGTGTTTCTGTTGGGAATGTGACAAAGGTTCGGCAAATTCTGGTCAAATAGCAGGGCTTTTTTCTAAATTACTCTCTATGAAGTTTAGATGGCTTTGGATTCTCGCCTTGCTCGCGGCATACGCTTTTGCTGCGACGCCTACACCCATTGTGGGTGTGGTGGTGGATTCGGAGTCTGAACTGCCTATTTCCGATGTGGAGGTGACCTACCGCTCTGGCAAGAAGGTGGGCACCACAGATTCTGACGGACGTTTCGAGTACACGGTAGATTCCCGCAATGCGGCCTTGGTGTTCAAGAAGCCCGGTTACGACAGCGTATTTGTAGAACTTCAGGATTTTGCCGATGTCCTCGACATGGTGGTGACCCTTTCCTCCAACCTGCGGGACCTGGGGGCAAGCACTATCGTCGGTGGTGGCGAACCGGCCAAGTGGGAACCGGAGCACACTGTTTCGGTGGACAAATTGGAAGATGCGGCGGGTATGCGTTTCGACGTGACGGAACACCTGAGCCAGATGCCCGGCATTTCGGGCCAGAAGGATTTCAGCAGCGCCCTATACTATGATGGTTCCCGCGCAGGGGACGTGGCCTACCACCTGGGAAGGCTACGCATTCCCAACATGCGTCATCTGGATATCGGTTTCCCGGGAAACCTGTCGGTAATAAATCCTCACATTCTGGAGTCTATTGAGATTCATGATCATTACGGGACGGGTCCTATCGGTCAGGGTCTGGCTACCTCTATCCAGTATATTCCTGAGCAGACCAAGGGGGACTGGGGCCTTAAGGGTGCCGTGGGACTTACTATGCAAGAGGTGGTGGTGGATGCCCCCTGGTTATTCTGGGATAGTTTCCGTTTTGCTTTCCGCAGACTGGATGGCGAGATGCTCAAGAATCTTGGCGAAAAGTTCTTTACGGAATTCCGCAAGCGCGACGGGGACTGCACAAACGATTGCCGTGTAAAATCGTCGGACCCCTTCGACCTGAGCGCCTTCGATATCTACGCCCAGCTGAACGGTTCCGATTCCGCCGGTAACACCTGGGCTTTGCGGACCTTGTACAGTTCCGACGAATACAGTATCCGCCAGGATACATCTACTGCCTATGACGAGGTGAATTCTATAGACATTATCTCGGGGGAACAGAATTACCTGGTACTGGGCGCGGAGTACGCTTCACGCTTTGGAACCAGCGCCCATGCAGGCTTTGTTCGGGAGTACCTGAGCGATACTTTGCGCGACACGACAGGGTTCAAGACCCCCGCTAAGGGCGTGGATATAGAAGAATCCCAGAAAGCTTTCATTGACGGATACGAATATACCCACACTACCATTTCGGGTGGCCTGGACAAGAATTTTAAGGGAAACATTTTAGGGTCAAAACTCAGCGGCGCCCTCCTTTACGAACATCATGTTGTGGAACGGGATTATGTGAATTACGGAACCCGGTCCGATGACTACCAGTCCGGCGTACTTTCGGGAACGGGCCGACTGGATTGGAAGAGTGATTATTCCGAACATATCCTTTCGGCTGGTGCCGTGGCTGATGCCATGGACCATAAGGCGGCCCCTACGGCATCCATGGACATGGAGCGTAACCTGTCGGGAGCGGACACCGCTTACTGGAGAATTTTCGGAAACGCAGCTTATCGTAGTGACTGGAAACCCTACTATGACAAGGGCGAACTGACGGGTCGTCTGGAATCGGGAACTTCTGCCAAGCTGGGGCTCGGTTACCGTTCCAAGTATTTGGATGTTCAGGCATCTGGTTTCGGACGCTACTACCCGGATCCGCTTTTGCCCATGCCCAAGGCCTACGCCCAGTATGAGGATGTGACGGACGTGGACTTTGCCTGGGTGCTCGGTGGCGGAGCCAGGATGGAATGGAAGACTTCGCATCATTTTTCCATGTCCACCAATGTCAGTTCCGTCTATGGCGAATATGAGTTGGAAGGTTCCGACCGCTCTCTGCCTTGGGAGGCGAACTCCCGCCTGGACATGATTTCCCATTTCCGTTACTACCCCCGAAAGGATTCTCTGATTTCGGTCATCTTGACCCACCACGCCCTGTGGCACAGACCCTTGTACTATTACCAGATAGAACCATCCCGGGCTGACGGCACCAACGGTAAGCGTAGACTTAAGGATATGAACGAGTTCACGGACCTGTACCGTACCGACTTGCGCCTGAATCTGGATCTAATGACCTCGAAGTATTTCTTCAGGAGTGCCCGCTTCTATTTGGAAGTAGACAATATCTTTGCCAAGATGGACGTGTCCGCTCTCAAGTTCCTGGGAGGCGAGAATGCTCGTGAGCGTTCTTGGGTGACCCGGGATGCCGATGGCGATTCCAACGATGGTTATGATCTGGTTCCCTTCATGGCGAAAGGCATGGGACTTTACGTACAGTTTGGCGTAGAAGTGCAGCTGGGAATTTAGGGTGACGAAGCAATCTCTGACAATTGTTTTTTTGCTGACGTTGCTTGCTTCAATCGCCTTTGCCCATGAAACGGACAGCGTGTTCGTGCCGCCCAAGCCCGAGAAACCCCTGCGTTTTTGTTCTTCGGTAAAGAAGTGGATTGAATTTGCCACGACGGATTCCAACATGGTGGAAATTACGCACCTGAAGGGGCTGCGCATGGATTTGCGCTACGGGACTTTCAATAACGTGACAGGCCACGATCTTTATTGTGGCGTGCAACGTGCTTTTATTCACAAAGATGCCCTGCCCAAACTGAAGCGCGCCATCAAGATTATGGAACGCGAAATGCCTGGCTCTACGCTGGTGATTTTCGATGCGTCTAGACCTATGTATGCCCAGTCTGCCCTGAAGCGGACCGTGGCAGGAACGCCCTATTCCAACTTTGTTTCTTCGGGGGTGACCGGCGGGCTTCACAATTATGGTTTGGCATTGGATTTGAGCATCACCGACAGTGAAGGAAACCTGCTGGACATGGGAACCGACTTTGATTCCTTTGAACGTTGTGCTGGCGAGGTAGGGGAGGCAGATGCTCTTCAGAGTGGTCGCTTAACCGAGCAGCAGGTGAGCAACCGCAGAATTCTACGTTCTATCATGACACGGGCCGGTTTTGTTCCGTTGGGGAGTGAATGGTGGCATTTTAATGCCTACACCCGAGCTTATACTAAGGAACATTACCCACTTTTCCCTTTATAAGACCGTTCGCGCTAAATTCAGGTACGGCTTCTCCGGATTGCGCTCACTCTCGCCTTCACAGCCGATTAATATCGACTGTTCCGGCTCACGTAAGACCGTTCGCGCTAATAAGACCGCTCGCACTAAAATTAGGGGCAATTTCTCCGGACTGCGCTCACTCTCGCAACCGCCCCTAGTTAATACTAGGGGCTTATTGCTCACGGGTAACTCTTATCGTGCTGGGACAAGGGCGGTTTTTAAGGCGCGGATGGCGTTTCCGCGGTGGCTGATGGCCTTCTTTTCTTCAAGTTCCATCTGGGCGAAGGTGCGGGTCTCGCCATCGGGTACAAAGAGCGGGTCGTAACCGAAGCCCATGTCGCCTACGGGAGCGTGGTTGATGGACCCGCGGCACTCCCCTTCGAAAATGCGGGGCTCGCTAATGCTGAACTTGCCGTCAACTTGCGAGACGGTCTGGTAGGAGAGGGCGCAGAAGTAACGGGCCTTGCGGTCCTCGATGCCTTCAAGCTTTTTCAGAAGAAGGTCGTTATTGCTGGTGTCGTTGCCGTGGCCTCCGCTGTAACGGGCGCTATAGATTCCAGGTTCTCCGTTCAGCGCAAAAACTTCTAGTCCGGAGTCGTCGGCAAGTACGGTGGCCTCGATGCCCCGTTCCATAAGCCAGCGGGCGGTAGTGCTGGACTTGATGATGGCGTTTTCGGCAAAGGTTTTGCCATCCTCTACGATGTCCCCATCGAATCCGATGTCCTTTAGAGTTTGAAATTCGTAATGGTCCGTTCCGAGGATATGGGCGAAGTCTCTTATTTTACCGGCGCTTCCGGTAGCGATAACGAATAGGTGTTTCACTCTAAACTCCGAATTAGTAACGCTCGGGTTTCATGACGATGAGGATAGCGTCTACGACGATGCCCACTCCGCAAAGTCCGCCGGTGCAGAGCCAGAGGATTCCCGTCCAGATTTTACCTTCATAGAAACGGTGGATTCCCAGATATCCAAGAAATATGCAGAGAAGTAGAGCTATCCACTTGCTATGTTCACCTTCGGCAACCATGTAAACTCCTTGTTGTGGACGGGTAATATAGAAAAGAGAGGCTTATGCGTGGCAAAGCTGTGACGAAGCACGTGGGGGCTGGCCTTGCCTTCCCAGCCGATTTCCCGCAGTAGGTTCTGGATGTCGTTCCGGAGGGTTCGTATGCCGTAGGGCTTGCCCTCTTCACTTAAGAAAACGTATCCGGTAGTAGTGGGCATGTGGCCTGCTTCGGTCAGCTTGGTCTTGAAAAGTCCTAGTTTCTCTACCAAGGCGTCGGTGATGGGGACAATCCGTTCCTTGTTGCCCTTTCCCAACACCCGGACCAGCCGTTCCTTTTCCCGCAGGCGGTCCCAGGTCAGGCTTTGGCATTCCGAGATGCGGAGCCCCGATCCGTAAATGAGCTCCAGCAGTACCCTTGCCCGGACTTGGGGGAGTGTGGCATCGGCAGGTAAATCGGGAAACTTTTCTTCGGAAAGGTCTTTTTGGCTGAGGAACGATACCAGACGCTTGGGTCGCTTGGGCATGGGAATGTTCCCTGCCGGGTTAGTCTCCAAGATTGAGGAACGGACCAGGTATTTCCCGAAGCTCTTTAGGGCGGCCAGATGCTCGCAGATACTTGTAGGGGCAAGTTTCTGTTGCATTTTCAGGTTCCACACGAAAGTCTTGACCTGCATCTCCGAAAAGGATTCCAGGAGAGCCCCTTCGCCCACCATTTCCAGGAACTTGTCCAGACTCTTGCGGTAGGTGTCGATAGTCTTGGGAGAAAACCGTCGTTGGGTTTCCAGGTAGGTCAAAAAATTGAATATGTGGTTTTGAAGGTCCATTTTGTTACATCTGCGGCTATGAAAAAATCTATTTTGATTCTAGAAAAATGTCAATGGCATTGAAAAATTTTGGCGGATTCTGTCTGTTACGCCCATGGTGCGTTCTCCTGCTTTTGGGGATGTGGCTTCAGGCCTTTGCCATGGATCGTGTAGCTGGCGCAAATGCGACCCTAGATGTTGAACCCGGTGCCCGTTCTGCGGCTCTTGGTTCAGCCACCATGGCGGTAGACGGGGATTACCTGGGCCTGGTTTCCAATCCGTATCAATTGTCGGGTATTCGGTATGGCTGGGCAAACTTTTCCCACACGGCCTATTTCGAGGATACCCAGTATGATTTCGCATCGGCGGCAGTTCCCCTAGGTGAAGGGCAGGGCCTTGGCATTTCTTTTGCCCGATTCGGTGCCGATGACATTCCTTACATTCGCGAGGGGGAACCTGTTCCCGAGGGGAGCGATTACAACACCCTTTCCTATGCGGACTGGATGTTCTCGGTGACTTTCGGTCGTAGGGTTATGGACCGTCTGGATATCGGTGTGGGCTTTCATGGACTGTACCGCGAAATGGACCAGACCGGTTGGGGATTCCGTGGAGATGCGGGTATCCGTTACCGCTTGGTGGACAAGTTGTTCGTGTCGGGGCTCCTGAAGGGCTGGACTTCTTCGGCTACCACCTGGGAATCGGGTGAGGTGGAGTATAGCTCGCCGGAATTCTACCTGGCGGCCAGCTACTCCTTGCCGGTCTCCTACCTATACGGGAGTCTGGGCCTGTACTGGCAGAGTGCGGGATGGCTCCATCATGAGGCTCGTTCCCTGGATTTCGATACTGACGAGGATAGCGGTGGCCGCCTTTGGGATGACCCCGTGGACTGGCTTTCCGGTGGCCGCGGCGGCGTGGAGTGGATCTTTGATTTCGGGCTTTCCCTCAGGGCGGGACTTAGCAGCTTCTCTACGCTCCGGAGCGTAACTGCAGGTGCAGGTCTTGTCATTGCCAAGTTCTTACGGGTGGATTATGCCTTTGAATCCCATCCGGTGCTGTCTCCGGTCCATCGGGTAAGCATAAGTATTAGCCCGTATCTGTTCTCCCATCCGGAAAAGCCGGCCCAGGTGGAGCCTCCTGCCCCCCGGGCTGCTACTCCGCAAGAAACGACGCCAGAGCCATCTGTACCAGAAGAGAAACCCGCAGAAACGCCGGAGGTGGTCCCCGATTCGGAGCCCGCTGGTGGCGTCTACTGGGAAGAATAAAAGGTGTTTTCTTTGCTAAAAAACTCTAAAAACCTTTAAATTCCCTGAATTTTGGTTATATTTTGCCCATGAATTCTTTGAAGAACTATCGCGAAGTCGGAATTTTTGACCTCTTGTCCGCCCCCCTCAACCCGATTGGGGCTTTCGATGCGGAGCAGTTCAAGAAGGATGTTCGCGCCCTGATCGATGCCAACCCAGACGACAAATTTGTGGCCGTGGATCTGATGGGTCTCGATTTCGTATATAGTGACGCCTACAACGCATTTATCCAGTTCCAGCAGGAACTGTCTGCTAAGGGTGGTATGCTGGCCTTGCTTTCCAACAGCAAGACCATCGCCGACGGCCTCATGAAGGCTGGCCTCGCCTCTAAGTTGAAGGTTTTTTCCTTCGAGGCAGAGATGATGTCCTTCTCTTTGCATAGCCATTCTCCGGAACAGGAAACGGCCGCTGCCGCTCCCGAAGAGCCTGTTGTGGCAGCCGTGGCTTCTCAGA
Source organism: Fibrobacter succinogenes (assembly GCA_902781185.1). GTDB lineage: Bacteria > Fibrobacterota > Fibrobacteria > Fibrobacterales > Fibrobacteraceae > Fibrobacter > Fibrobacter succinogenes_G. Next base: position 2,172 of record CACZII010000142.1, on the reverse strand, counting down.
ATGTGGGTGGTTCCGAGGCTCATCGCCGTACAGATCGCAAGACTGGCCTTAATCGTCGCTTTACCAAGAGCTTTAATGCCATCATCAAGAAAAAGGACGACAAGGAAAAAGAGGGTATTGGCGATCCGTTTGCAGAACCGCCCATGACTCACAAGGTTGCTCCGGTCATTGTTGTCGTAGTGCTTTTGTTTGCCGCTCTCGCCGTATTTATCTTGATGTGATGAATGCCCGTCGAGTTTTCGGAATACCGCAGTCCGCGAAAGTATAAATCGGGATCCCATAAGTTTCCTTTATTTCGGCTAATTCTTTTAGGATTGGCACTTTTGCTTGCTTATCATTTGGGATTTTTTTCCATGGTGATGGAAAAATTGCCTTTGCCCGGAACTGCAGATTTGCCTGACAAGCCGTCTTGGAAAATTGCATGTGAAAAATATTCGGGAAAGGCTTTTGAACTGGACGGAGAACTGGGCCAGTGTTCCTGGTTTGTTAAGGATTCCATGGGGGAACTGCCAAATAGTTTCTTGCGCTATGTGGCATCCCTTCGCAAGGGGGCTATTTCTACGCTTCACTGGGTGGCTCCCGTGGGGAACTTCTCTAAGGCCCTCTTTGTACTTCACGAGGATTCTGTTTCAGGAACCTATTTGCACATTCCCTTGGCTGATTCTTCCATGGTGTGGATAGACGCTTCTACGGGTTGTCGATTCCCTGGACTTTGCCCAGAACAGCCCCTGGGTTGGTCCTCCCTTTCTATTTCAGAAGACTTTGACTTTAGTGGCCAGGAGGCATTGCTTGCCATGGACAAATTGCGTGGTATAGGGGAGGCTCCTGTGCGGCCTATCTTGGCGGGCAAGATCTTGGCTACAGGTAAGGATTCGCTTGGTTATTATGTGGAAATAGATCACGGCTATAATGTCCTTTCGAAGATGTCTGGGCTTTTCCGCTACGACAAGGATTCTATCTCCTTTACGCCAGGGATGCATGTAGATGCCCACACCCTGGTGGGCAGAATTGCGCCCAAGGATAGTTCCGCCATTTATTTGACGATTCGCCGTAATGGTCACTTTGTTCGTTGGAATGAATTCTTTGCCGAGAGCCATCCTGTGGATTCTGCCAAAATTTCTAAATTCAAGGAACAGATTGGCTTGTAGTGTTGGTCTGAGGTCTTTGTGAATTTCTTGAAGTGGTTGCCGTTTTCTCTTATTGCTTGGGGGTTGCTGTTTGTGGCATGCACCCAGGATGATGACGGTGCTATTGATATAACGAATTCAAAGGATGTCTACGCTGGCGAGGGATTCTTTCTTGCGGCGGAACTGGATTCTGGCAGCCTGATTCATTTGGCTGGCGATACCCTGTATGTTGGCATGGACAGCATTTGGTCATTTTCGAACTGTGCCTTGAAATCGATAGATTTGCAACCGCAATGGGGGGATACTGTCTTAACCCTGCGGCCGGTGATTAGGTTCCAGACGACAGTTCATGATTGCGCTTCTCCCATGTATAGGCCTGATACGGTTATCAAGTCTTTAATTGATAAGAATTCCCTTAAAGGAATTTCACAAATCAATGTGTACAATAGCCAAGATTCCTTACTGGACACCATCCTGGTTAGACGTGGCTCCTTTGGTCTAGATACTTTCAACATTTACGTTGTGCTGCCATTGCGAACAAAGGGCTCGCCCTCCTTGCTGAAGGTCTTGGATTCTCTGACGCCCAGAGTTTATTACTGGCGTGCTATGGAATCGACATGCGAATTTCGAATGGATAAGTGCAACAAGACGGTTCCCGATACCCTGTTCCCTAAATATTGGAGCCTTTCGGATACGGTGCTGGTTCCTGTACGATTGCGCTGCGCCGATTCGACGATGTCTTACTGTAAATCGGCAGGTTGGAAAAACGATTCCACCGCACTTGGCCTAGTGCAAAAACGTCTGGACACCTTGTGGCATACCCACCTTTATTATGTCGAAAAAATTCCTGAGTGTGGGGCGGTCAATTCTTTTACCTCTTCGGCCTACGGGACCCTGCGGGAGATGAGTATTGTTCGTGAACTTTGGTCCCCCGACGAGTCTGAAACATTCTGTGGACCGTCTACCCAGAAGGATATGTTCTGGTTTGATATGAATTCTGGCCGCATGGTTCCCGACACTATTAGCATGGATTCCTTACGCAAAG
>CACZII010000141.1 GCA_902781185.1 Fibrobacter succinogenes | reverse complement strand
GATTCTTGGACTTTTCTAGAAAAACCTTTACACCAGGTTGCAACAGTTCACGACAGCGGCCCGTATTCTTCACATGGACCACCGTTTTTTTGCCGTCGATTTTCACATGGGCAATAAAGCGGTTCGGTCGCGCCAAAAATTCAGCCTGGACAATTTCACCATATTTCATCGACAATATTCCCGTTTGACAAGAATATAAATAATGATAGACAAAAAAATTTTTAACTTTAGCAGAAATAAAAGGAGACTCTTCAAAATGGTACTGACCGTATTCATTCTTTACCTGTTGATGATGCTCGGCATCGGATTCTATTTTTCCAAGAAAGCCAACAGCCTAAACGCCTACTACCTGGGCAACCGCGGCATGAACAAGTGGGTGGTGGCCATGTCCGCCCAGGCCTCCGACATGAGCGGTTGGCTTCTGATGGGTCTCCCGGGCGCCGTATTCGTAAGCGGTTTCTCTGAAGCCTGGATCGGCATCGGCCTTGTAATCGGCACCTACTTCAACTGGAAAATCGTAGGTAAGCGTCTGCGCAAGTACAGCCATTTCTGCGGCGACTCCATCACCCTCCCCGACTTTTTCGCCAACCGCTTCCGCGACAACAAGGGAATCATCCGCGTTATCGCCTCCATTTTCATTCTCGCCTTCTTCCTGTTCTATACCGTGTCGGGCTTTGTGGCCAGCGCTAAGCTGTTCGGCACCATCTTTGGCATGAACTACACTACGGGCCTGATTCTCGGCGCCGTCGTGGTGGTGAGCTACACCTTCATGGGCGGGTTCTTCGCCGTCTGCTGGACAGACTTTATCCAGGCCATGATGATGCTTGTGGCCGTCATCGTGATTCCCTCTATCATCATGAACGGTTCCGGTGGATTCGCTGCCACCATGGATGCGGTCAACGCCCAGAACCCCTACCTGATGAGCCTGTTTACCAACGCCTCTACGGGCAAATCCATCGGACTTATCGCCCTAATCTCTAGCCTGGCCTGGGGCCTCGGCTACTTTGGCATGCCCCACATTCTGGTGCGTTTCATGTCCATCAAGGAAGCCGAAGAAATCAAGCATTCCCGCCGTATCGCCATGACCTGGGTCACCGTTTGCCTAGGCGCTGTCATCATGATTGCCCTGCTTGGCCGCTACTATGTGGAATCCCACGGCATCAAGGTGGATGACCCCGAACGCATCTTCATGATCCTGTGCCAGGCCCTGTGCCACCCGGCTATCGCCGCCATTCTCATGGCCGCCATCCTTGCCGCCATCATGAGTACCGCCGACTCCCAGCTTCTGGTATCTGCTTCGGCCTTCAGTAACGACCTTTACAAACACCTGTTCCGCAAGAACGCCAGCAACAAGGAAGTCATGTGGGTCAGCCGCGGCATCGTGGTACTCATCACCATCGTGGCCGTCATTGTGGCTATGCAGGGCGCTCCCAGCGCCGACGGAGTGAAGCACGGCAAGAGCTTCCTGGACGTGGTCATGAGCCTGGTGAGCTTCGCCTGGGGCGGTTTCGGCGCCACCTTCGGGCCTATCATGCTCCTCGCCCTCTTCTGGAAGCGTACCACCCTCCCCGCCGCCATCGCCGGCATGTTGGTGGGCGGCATCACCACCTTCGTGTGGAAGTTCTACCTCTCCAGCTTCCCTGCTGAAATCTTCCAGATTTACGAACTGGTGCCCGGCTTCGTCTTGAGCTTTGTGACCATCGTGGTGGTGAGCCTTTTGACCAAGGCCCCCAGCAAGGAAATTCAAGACGAGTTCGACCAGGTGGAACACACCCGCCTCAGCACACTGAAACTTTAACCATTCGCCCGCATATTACGGAGAAAACATGTCCCTACTCGAATCATTACCCAAATCAAGCAAAGACGGAATCCTCTACGAGGCCGACACCGTCCATAGCATCTTGCCGCAGAAGGCGCCCTTTGCCTTCGTAGACGAGATTCTCAGCCTCGATGCCGAGAACATGGAAATCGTAGGCAAGTGGCACTTGACCGGCGAAGAAGGATTCCTGAAAGGGCACTTCCCCGGAAACCCCGTGCTCCCCGGTGTCATCCAAATTGAATCCATGGCCCAAGCAGCAACACTTCTGACCATGATTGGTCGCGAAGCGGAAACCACAGGCAAGCGTCCCGCCTTCATGGGCGTGGAGAACTGCCGCTTCCGTGCACCGGTGATTCCCCCTGCAGAAATCGTCCTGAAGGCAAAGCTGGTCATGGCCCGCCATGGCATTTTCAAGTACAGCGGCGAACTCTATACCATTGACGCCGAAGGCAAGGAAACCCTCTGCACCAAGGCTGACTTCAGCGCCGCCATGGTCTAGTCCAAATTTTTCAAAAAGATTCCGCCCGGAGCCTTTAAATCTGGGCGGATTTTTATATATTTGGTTCGCTCGCCCCCATCGTCTAGTGGCCCAGGACTCGGGATTCTCATTCCCGCAACAGCGGTTCGAGTCCGCTTGGGGGTATAAAAAAACCGACGCATTCTCTTGCGCCGGTTTTTTGTTTTGGACGCGCCATCGCGCGCCCGAATAAAGCTTAGTCCTTGTAGAACAGATCCAGGTTATTCACCACCGGAGTAGCCTTTTCCAGGTCACCCACATACTGGCTGAACGCCGTAGCTGTCGTGAAGCGGAAGGCGTTATCCTTGTCGTCCTTGATGGCGGTCTCGAGAGTGGCCTGATCGACAACCTTCTTGGACTTGACCTTGACCATCACGGCACCATTGTCTGTTTCTACCACAGGGCCCCATTCGCCTTCCTTCTGGCCATTCAGCACCTTGGCTACATTCGGATTAGCATAGCCAAAGCCCGGAATAAAGCCTTCTGCAGAAGCGCTCTTGGATTCAATCTTTACCTTTTCAATTTCGGCAGGAGCGACAGCGGCGGTAGAGTCTGCAGAATCAGCAGGAGCCCAAGCCTTCACCTTGTCGGCCATAGAGGTCAGATAGGCGGCGGCAGCGGCAGCATTCTTTTTCTTGAGCAGGTTCTTCTTGATGGTGTCATAGTAAACGCTTACATCACGTTCACCGGCCTTGAGTTCCTTAGCCTTGGTGGCGACCACAACCCACTGGTTGTTCTTGAGAACCGGGGAAACATCGCCCACGTCTTCGGAAAGGTTTTCGTTGGGCCAAGCAAAAGAGGCCAGTCCTTTCAGGTAGCCGAGAGCAGCGATGTTGTCGCCGGGGCCCACCCATTCAGAACGTTCCACAGCAAGGTTACGAGCCTGGGCGGCTTCTTCGAAAGACTTGCCGGCGGCCATGTCGGTCTTGATTCCAGAAAGAACATTTTCAAGGCTATCCACAGTCTCAGAGGAGGCATTCACCACTAGGAGGATGTGACCTACCTTGGCAGAGACAGCGCCCGTAGAATCGGTAGACTTGCCGAAGCTCTTGATGATATGGTAACCGAAGCGGGTCTTGACCGGTTCAGAGATAGCGCCAGAATCCAGGGCCAGAGCGGCCTTTTCGAATTCCTCAACAAAGGCACCGTGGCCAGCTTCTTGAGTAAGCATGCCACCGTTTTCGGCGCTGCCCGGATCTTCAGAGGAAATGCGGGCCATATCTTCGAAATTGGCAGTAGAAGAAGTATCAGACAGCTGGTAATAAAGCGTCATGGCGTATTCGCGAATGCGTTCGTCATCGGCGTCGGTAGCGGCTACAGGGAGTTTCACGTAGTCAAAGAGGACCTCGTCCTTCTCCACAAAGAAGCTGTCCACATGGGCGTTGAAGTAGCCCTTAACCATGGCACTATCCACGGCAGCCTCTTCAACGGCAAAGTCACTAGCGTTAACGTAGGCCACATCCATGTCGTAGTCCGTCATGCGGCGGTCCACATTCCACTTGGATTCAAGAGAGGTGGGGTGCACGGAAGCCCCGACCAGCACCTGCAGTTGACGGGAAGGAATGGTGGCGTTCTTCAGGTCTTCTTCGAGCTGGAGCATCACGCCCCACTGGAAGGCCTGGGGAGTCTCGAGCCAGGCGTCGAATTCGGCCTTGTTAAAGGTGGTGTCCACCAGGAACTTGGGGAGAGAGGCGATGTAGGCCTGGGAACGCTGCATCAGGTCTTCCTGGGAGGTAGCCTGCTGTTGAATAGCGTACAGACGGCCCTGAGCCTCTTGCACCAAGCGACTACGAACTACATCAGGATTGCGCTTAAATTCGCTCTTGAGTTCGGCAACAGAAGCCCTCAGGTCCGCATCTTCGTAGATGCCTTCCATCATGACCTGACGCACAAAGGAGCGGAACACCTCGGAACGGAGCTGTGCATACTGCTCGTCTTCCAGGTGCTGGCCCTGGTACTGATTCTGGACAATCTTCTTGATGCGTGTGTCAAACTCACCATAAGAGACCTTGTGGTCGTTCACGATAGCCACCGGGTAGCTCTGGTTTGTCTTAGGCACACGGTCCATGGCCAAAAGACCCACTACAATACCGGCTGCAAAAATGACGATGACCCACTTGGCCTTTTCATTAATCCACGTTAACATAGAGATAACTCCATAAAAAAGAACGTGGTCAAATTTAGTAAAAAAACGAAGGTTTATGTTAATAATATAGCCGTTCAGCCCCAATTTTTCTATCTATTGACTGTCCCTGAAAAACAGGGTTATTTCGTTATGGAGTTCAGATGTACGACATTCTAGTACTTGGGGCAGGGATTTCCGGACTTTCCGCCGCCCTGCATGCCGCCGAGAAGGGGCTTTCCGTAGTCATCCTCACCAAGGGAGCAAAGCCGGACGGTTCCTCTAACTACGCCCAGGGAGGCATCGCCACCGTCACCGAAAAGACGGACAAGTTCGAATTCCATATCGCAGACACGTTGGAAGCGGGCGCAGGCCTCTGCAAGAAAGAACCCGTGAACATCTTGACCAAGAGCGGGCCCGCCACCATCAGGCAGTTGGTGAAATGGGGCGTACTCTTTACTCCGGACCCCACGGACAAGACACAGTTCGACCTGCACCTGGAAGGCGGCCACAGCCACCACCGCATTTTGCATGCCGCAGACCTTACCGGCAAGGAAATCATGCGTGCTCTCTTGGCCGAACTCCACAAGCAAAAGAACATTGACTACCTGGAAAACTGCTACATCAAGGACCTGATCTGCAAGGGCACAGGCAAGGCCAAGCAGTGCATCGGTGCCGAGATTATCCACCAAAAAACAGGTGAAGTTGAGAAGATTTACGCCAAGGCCACCATCCTTTCTACAGGTGGCGCCGGGCGCATCTGGCAGTATACCGTCTGCCCGCCGGACAGTTGCGGTGACGGCATGGCCATTGCCGCCCGTGCTGGGGCCGCCCTGCAAGACATCGAGTTCATGCAGTTCCACCCCACAAGCCTTTATGCCCCCAGCCTCAAGAAACCCTTCCTGATTTCGGAAGCGGTCCGCGGATTCGGCGGTATTCTAAAGAACGACAAGGGCGAAGAGTTCATGAACCAGGTGCACCCGCTTCATTCGCTGGCCCCCCGCGACATCGTGGCCCGCGCCATCCACAGCGAGATGCAGCGCCTGGGCAAGCCACACATGTATATCGACCTTAGCGGCCGCACGCCCAAGGACATCAAGAGCCATTTCCCCAATATCTACGCCAAATGCCTGGAAGCAGGTATCGACATCACCAAGGAATGGATTCCCGTGGTGCCCGCGGCACATTACATGTGCGGAGGCGTACTGGTGGACACCTGGTCCCGTACCGAAATCAAGGGCCTGTACGCCTGCGGCGAAGTCGCCGCCACGGGCGTCCACGGGGCAAACAGGCTCGCCTCCAACTCCCTGCTGGAAAGCGTGGTCTTTGCACTCCGGGCTATCGATGATATCCAGAAGAGTGGTCTTCTGAAAAGCAAGCTGACCGTTCCGCCCAAGGGCAAAAAGCAGTTCATCAGTTTTGCCAAGGCGCCCTACTGGAAAAAACGCCGCAAGATTCTGCAAGACATGATGTGGACCCACTGCGGCATTGTGCGCACTGTGGCAGGCTTGAACCAGGGGCTGAAAGTCATCGAAGAACTGGAAGCCGACTTGCAGGCCGCCATCAAGAACAAGGAAACGGAGAACATCCATTTCTTGGAATTCCAGAACGCCCTTCAGGTATCGAAGATGATTCTTATCGCGGCGCTCCGCAGGCACGAATCCCGCGGGCTTCACTACATTCTGGACTACCCGAACCCGAGCCCCAAAACCAAGCACCAGAGCATTTACCTGAGCGACAAGAAGTAACCGTTTTACACAAAGTAAAATCGTAAATAAACTATATTATTGGCATGGCCGAAGCGAAGACTAAACTCCCCAAGAAAATCGGTGGCTACACGCCCACACAAATGCTGGGACATGGAGCCATGGGAAACGTGTGGCTCTGCCACGACCCGTCTCTCGACCGCATGGTGGTGGTCAAGCAGATGCGTCAGGTCCTTTTGAACCAGGACGATTTCATTTTGCGTTTCGAACGGGAAGCGAAGATCCTCGCCCACCTGAACCACCCGGCCATCATACAGCCCTACGCCCTCTGGAAGGAGAGCGATGGCCAGCTTTCGCTATCGATGGAATTCGTAGAAGGCAAGAGCCTCCGGGAACTGCTGGACTGCTGCAAGCAGCCCCCTCTCTGGGTGGTACTTTCCATCTTGTACGAAATTCTCACCGCCCTGAGCGAGGTGCACCGCTACGGCATCGTCCATAGGGACCTGAAGCCAGCCAACCTAATGATTGACAAAGACGGACGTATCCGCCTGCTGGATTTCGGGGTTGCCCATGCCGAAAAAGAAAACGAGGACGACCTGACCCTCACTGTGGCGGGTTCCCAAATCGGGACTGGTGCCTACATGAGCCCGGAGCAGACCCTAAACGAAGACGCCACTCCCCTTTCGGACCTGTTCAGCATGGGCATTATCGGTGCCGAGATGCTGCTAGGCGAGAACGTCTTCCGCGGAGAGAACCTTTCCAAGACCTTCAAGCGTATCCAGAAGCTCCGCATCAAGGCGGAAGCATTCCCTAAAGGTACGCCCAAGGCACTGATAAAGGTCATCTTGAAGCTCCTGGCCAAGAACCCTTCCAAACGTTACCTTTCCGCCGCCGATGCGGCAGACGACCTTTCCAAAATCATGAAGGGCTACCCCAGGCACATGGAGCCTTACCTGGCCGAATGGGTACTGGCGGCCCTCAACGGCAAGGAATCCCTGGTCGAGCCCCAGATTGTCCAGGACAAGTCGAAGAAATTTTTTATGGCAGGAACTATCCTAGGGGCCGTCGTTGTTGCCGCCCTCTGGATACTCACCCACTTTCTATAGCAGAATTTAAGGTTTTTAATGGTCTGGATCGATATAGTCTGTTGTGTCATTATCGCTTTATTCGCCCTGCTTGGCCTGTGGCGCGGATTCCTCAAGAGCATTTTCAAACTTTGCGCATGGATTGCGGCCCTTTTGGGAGCTTTCTTTGCTACAGACCTTATCGGAGACTTTGTCGCCAGCAACTTGGATATCAGCGGATTTACGGTAAAGATTATCTGTATCTGCGTCGGTTTCCTGGTTCCATTCCTGCTGTTCTCCTTCATAGGCCACATTGTCAACAATGCCGTGAAGGATTCCGCCGTTAGTGGCGTGAACAGGATTCTCGGGGCACTATTCGGAATCGCAAAGGCTCTGGTTATCTGCTTCCTGTTCCTTTCCGTCATCCACCTGATTCCCGCCTCCGGAGACCTAAAAGAGGCCAGGAACAACGCCCTTTCTTACTGCGCCTACAAGTGGAGTCTCGAGACCATGGGTATTTCTTCTGAAGAGGTGGACATCATCGACATGGCCGAAAAGAAGGCCACCGAAATGGCCGATTCTGCAGTGGAATCTGCGGTAGAGGCATCCAAGGAAGTCGTAGAGAAAGAAGCCGCCAAGGCAGTGGACAATGCCAAAAAGGCCGCCAAGGAAGCCGCTATCAAAGCTGTAGAAAAAAAGACGGACGTTACAGAATCCGCAAAAGACGTGAAAGATTCTGCAAAAGCAGTAATAAAATAATTAGCGGCTAACTAAATCCCGCGCGCAGTCCAATGCTTCGCGGACAATATCCTCTTCACCATCTACGTGGCCGCCACGCATTACAAACTTGCCGTCGCAAAGCACAGAATCAATAGCCCGCGAATCAGCGGAATAGACCCAGTTGCTTATCAGGTCGTGGCACGGAACCATGCGTTCATTGTCGAGCTTTACCAAAATTCCATCGGCAAGCTTGCCTTCGGCAATGACCCCCGCATCAATCCCGTTTATCTTTGCCACGTTGACAGTCGCCATCTTCAAGGCTTCGGGAGCAGGGAGCTTTTCGGCACCACCCTGGACCTTTGCAAGCAGGGCTGCAAGCTTCATGTCTTCGTGCATGTCCAGGTTATTGTTGGAGGAATCCCCATCGGTACCCAAACCCAGGTTCACGCCTGCATCCATCAGCTTGGCAATTAGAGGATACCCGCTAGAAAGCTTGAAATTAGAGCAGGGATTCATGATAGCCGTAGCACCAGACTTTGCAAAAATCTCCATATCCTTTTCAGAGAAGTGGACACAGTGTGCAGCATGAGTCCTAGCGCTTAAGCCACCCAAGCGTTCCAGCAACTCTACCGGAGAGCAACCATACTGGGCTTTGCAATTCTCAACTTCCGATGCTGTTTCAGACAAATGAATGTGCAGCGGATAATTTTCCTTTTCGGCAATCCCAATACAACGCTTCAGGTTCGCCTCCCCTACGGCATACACCGAATGGGGCATCACCGCAAG
>CACZII010000140.1 GCA_902781185.1 Fibrobacter succinogenes | reverse complement strand
CAAGGCCGAAGTGGTTGGATTACGCGGCCTTAGAATCCAGACGGATTTTGCCCTTTCGGGTGCCGATACGGCTGCTTTTGACGGCGTTCTTTTGCCCGGTGGCGGCATTGGCGTCAAGAATCTGAAGGCTTCTGCCGAAGTGGAAAAGGTCATTTGCGATTTCAACGATCAGGATAAGTGGATCTTTGCCATCTGTGCGGCTCCGCTGGTGCTTAGCAAGGCGGGAATCCTTGCCGATAAGACTGCGACCTGTTTCCCGGGCTGCGAAGAGGAACTGGTCTGCAACAAGTTTGTGGAAGACCGTGTAGTGGTAGACGGCAACATCGTCACCAGCCGCGGGGCAGGTACCGCCGAAGAGTTTGCCTTTGAATGTATCGCCCAGCTAGGCGGCCGCGAACTTGCGGAAAAAATCCGCAAGCAGGTGGTGGCGCGTCTGGAATACCAGTGCCGTTACATCGTCGTTGTGGTCAAACCAATCTGCCTGTAAAGTGTCCAGTTTGGAATAGGGCTCAGGTATCAGGTCGTCTAACCAAACGATATATTCATTCCAACTTGAAGACAACTGTATTTCTTTAGAAAAATCACCAACCCAATCGCTTGGATCTTGTTTTAGCGATTCTGAGTAAGCGGTTCGCAACACAAATTTGACCTTGCCGGCTTTTAGCACACCGGGAGCCCAGGCAAAAAAGGATATGGCTTTGATAGAAGACATGTCTTTTTTGCTGTTGGGAATATTTATTCCCAATCCAAAGGCCGGATATTTATTGTTGCCGGAAGCTTCTACAGAAAAGACTGCATAAAATGATTTATGTAATTCGTAGACAGAACCATTTACCGATGCTAAGTATGCGTTGTTATATAAGAAATCAGAAATGCCGGCAGTGGGGTATTTGACATTGGACGCATTTCTCGCCGTGACGTTACTGGCGTAAATGTACCAGTAATTACCACCGAAATAGGTATTGGTTGGGTATGCGGCGTCGTCAAAATCTTCGATGAGTGTTGCTTGGTAATCTTGAATCTGATAGTCGTCTGGGTCTAAAGTCATGTCGTATTGAGGGTCAAATATAGCTCGAACTTTGTAATCGACCCATTTGTCATTTTTGAGGTTATATATGCCGTAATCGCTGCCAAGTTCGTGCATGGCGGTGCCAAATCCAAACATGTCTGCAATTTGGGTGACGGCGGTTAGCCATTTTTCGGCGCTGGTTTTATCCTTTACAAAGTTGACGGTTCCGTATTCGCCTAGGTAAACGGGCATGCCTTTTGTTTTGGACCAATCGGACACCGCCTTGAAATCGTTGTAGATGGTTTTCCTTTGTGCTACATTTGCATTCCATTTCATTTTTCCGCAATTTACGGTGTCGGGTTGAGTGGCCATGCTACAACCGCCACCTGTAAAGTAGAATGGTTCATAATAGTGGAAACTGGCCATTAAAAGTCCGTCGGGATTGTCCATTTTAAGTTCTGCAAGCCGACTCTTGTCGTAATTATATCTTCCGCCAACGATAATCACACGGGCAGGATCTACACCGTGAATAATATTAATTAGGCTATCGGCAAGGTTGTTCCATTGTTCTGCTGTGATAAATGCGTCTGAGGTCGGTTCGTTGGGGAGTTCGATGATTAGGGAGTTTGGAGAATACTCGCTCATGGATTCCGCCAACTGTTTGTATATAGCTTTTTCGCAGGGAGAAATCTTTGCGTAAGTCAAACCGTTGCTTGCATTTTGTGCGGTTTGCTCTTGCTGCATAAGCAGATTATGCTCGTTGACCGTGGCAATCATTCCGTTTTGGATGGTGTTTTCTACCGCCCATTTGATTTGTTTCATGTATTCCGGATCAATTTGACACTTGCTGGAATCTCCTGTAAAGTGGGTATGCCATTGTATCTGGAAACGGATATGGTCAAAACCTTTTTCTGCAAGTATCTTAAAGTGCTTTTTTTCCATCTTGTTGTAGTTGGTTTGGTCTGCCCACGTGCCCCAGTCGCTGACAAAACCATTGTCACTAAAGCCTTTGAAAAATTTTGTTCCCGGAGATTGGAATACGGCGCTGTTTATGCCCCGCTTCATTTTTTTCACAAGTTCGCTAGCAAGCCCCCGTATCATGCCGTGGCGACCATTCTTTCCGTCAATTCCATCCCTGCCGTTCAATATAACGCCCAGGGTGTCCTTGCCGCACACAATCTTGAAACCGGTGCTGTCTCCGCTTTCGAAGGCAACGCCCGTGCAAGAAGTACCATTTGTGCCGTTTGTGCCGTTTGTGCCGTTCTTGCCGTCGGCTCCTTTTTTGCCCGTCGCGGCAGAATCTGCAGTGGTGCTCTGTGCCGGCGAACCGTCGTTGCCGTTCAGGGTGAACCAGCTTTCGGAGTAGCAAACGAAAACTTTCTGCTTGTCTTGTGCAATGACGAAGGATCCATTGTTGTCACTGCCGCAGTCGGGCAGGTTCGCCTCGGATTCTACCGCCGTTACAGAGGCCCCGGTTTCGGTAACCTTGGTGACGTCGTCGCCGCAGGCGGTAAGGGTTAGGGCAAGGAAAATGGTTGCGGGTGTCGCGAGTGCAAGGGGCAAGCGCTTCATGGGGTCTCCTTTGAATATACTTTGTCCTTAATATATGTTATTTACCCCCCCCCATCTGTAAAACTTTGTAAACATGAAAGTTTGGCTTTGTTGCTCTCTTGCTTGCTTGACAAACGATTTGTAATTATATATATTAAAAATTGTTAATACGGGGTAGACATGCTTTTGGATTACTTGAAATCTCACTTTGGGCCAGGAAAACCGATTTTTACTTCGGATGCCGAACCGCTCGGGCTTTCTGCGGGAAACTTGCGCCAGCAATTCAAGAAGTTGGTCGATGCAGGCGAACTTTCGCGCTTTGAGCCGGGGGTGTACTTTTTGCCCGACAAGAACCATGAATACTACCCGTTGTCCACCAACATGGTCGCGGAATATAGGTACATCACCAACGGCGAAGACGTTTACGGATACTTTTCCGGATACACCTTCGCCAACCAGCTTGGAATCTGCCTCCAGGTGCCGTATAAAGAAGAAATCGTTTCCAACAACGCTACAGCCATTGTCCGCGAAGTCAAGGTCGGCAACATTCCGTTCGTAGTGCGACGCTCCAAGATTCCTGTTACCAGGGAAAATCGAAATGTGCTTCAGTTGCTGGACCTGTTGAAAGACGTGGAAGAATACACCGACTACGAATGCGAAGACGAAGCACCCGACCTTATTCGCAGGCACATCATACGCAACAAAATTCGCCGTTCCGATATCGACAAATACATCGAGAATTTTCCGCTAAAGACCTACAAAAACATCTACGATCTGAGGCTTACCGATGTATTTGCATAACGACAAAAACGCATTCTCTAAAATACTGGAAAATGTAAGTCTAGTATCAAAGATCCAAATTGACCTAGTCGAAAAGGACTATTACGTCACGTTAATTCTAAAAGAACTCGCCTCTGCATCGGACAAGATAGTATTCAAGGGCGGAACCTCCCTTTCCAAGGCTCGCAGGGTAATTAACCGTTTCTCAGAAGACGTAGACATTTCATTCACGGAGCATATAGGCGCTTCGCGACGGAAAAATCTGAAATACAACATCATTGCCCCCATTGCGCAAAAATTGGGACTGGTCATCTCGAATTTTGAAAAGACTCAAAGTGACCGAGACGTTAACAGTTACGCATTCGAATACAACCCTTTATTCAAATCAGACAAACATGTTGATCCGACCGTAAAAGTCGAAACGAGCTTGATTACCGCAGTTTTCCCATGTGACAAAATGTCCATCGGGAACTACATCGCAGATTACTCGAAGGGTATTTCTTTGTCCGAGTATGGACTTGAGCCGTTCACAATGAAGGTCCAGGCTCTTGAACGCACGATGGTCGATAAGGTTTTTGCCATTTGCGACTATTACATGCAAGGCAAGTCTCGGCGACTGTCGCGCCACATTTACGACATTCACATGCTTTTTCCGAAAATTTCATTTGACGAAAAGCTCGCAGAACTTGTACGAAAGGTTCGCGAAATCCGTTGCGCGCTGGACATTTGCCCCTCGGCAAAGCCGGAGATAGACATAAACGCTCTGCTTAGGGAAATTTGCAGGACCGATTTTTTCAAGAGCGATTACGAAGGTGTGACCCGATTCTTCATTTTCGACAACGTGAAATACAAAGAAGCTAAGGAAACGCTTCAAAAGGTCATTGAAACGGGAGTGTTTGCTACGACTTAGTGGCGACTACTTCTCAATAATTGCCGAAGCAACGATGCCGTCGCCGGCGTAGAGCACCATAATCTGGCCAGGCGTGGCGGCAAATTGGGGCGTGTCGAATCGGATAGAGATTCGGTTGTCCGTAAGTTCGGTAATGCTCGCTTCGGCGAAGGTGTGTCCCAGCCGGATTTTGGCCTGTAGCTTTTGCTGCAATAGGGGAGAATCCTTGGAGACCATCAGGTTCAGCTGGCTTCCGCTTACTTCTTCGCACTGGAGCAGGCTTCTCGGGCCAAGAACCACCTGGTTTTTCTTGGTGTCGATGGCAATCACGAAAAGGGGTTCCGGCTGCCCGCCGATATTGAGCCCTTTCCTTTGCCCGATGGTGTAGTGGATAAAGCCCTTGTGCTGACCCAGGACCTTTCCGTTGATGTCCACAAAATCTCCAGGAACATTGTCGCTTTCGTCAAAGAGCACGGAGTAGTCGCCACATTCCAGAAAATCCTGGCTCTCCTTTTTGGAGGCGAAATCTTCCCAGCCGATTTTACGGGCCAGTTCCTTGACTTCGTCCTTGTGCATTTCGCCCAGCGGGAAAAGCACCGACGAAAGCTGGTCTTCGGTTAACCGGGAAAGGAAATAGGACTGGTCCTTGAAAGTGTCCCGGGCTTTCCACAAAGTGGAGCATGGCGCCGAACTTGATGGACTGGTTACAGCGCACGCAGGGGTTGGGCGTGCGGCCCGCCCGGTATTCGGCGCGGAAATAGTCCAGCACGTTTTTCTTGTATTCCTCTACCACGGGAACCACGTGGAAGGGAATGGACAGGCGCTTGGCCACCTTCTCGGCGGCCTCGATGCTTTCGCCTTCGTTGGGGCCGAAACATCCGGAACGGCCTTCTATGACGGGCATGTCGATGGAGCCGTCCCACAGGGCCATGGTAATGCCGATGACGTTATAGCCTTGTTGCTGCAAGGTCCAGGCGGTAAGGGCGGAATCTACGCCTCCCGAAAGTCCGACTGCTACTGTTTTTGCGCTTTTGTCCATAATTTATGTAGGAAAATATAGCTTTTATTCCTTTTGGTATATGCCATTCATGAATAAAAAGGAGATCCCCCGTCAAGCGGGGAATGACATTGGGCACTTTTTATATATTCACGATATGACAGATAAACTTTTGAATGCTCTTGACTCCGTGTTGCTTGGCAAGCGGGATTCCGTAGAATTGCTGGTCATGGCCTTATTGGCCGACGGACACGTGCTTATCGAGGATGTGCCCGGTACCGGAAAGACCACTTTGGCGAAGGCCCTGGCGGTAGCTATCGGGGCGGACTTTGCCCGTATCCAGTTTACGCCGGACCTCTTGCCTGCGGATGTGACTGGTGGTGCGGTATTCCGCATGAATACCGGGGATTTTGAAATCCGGAAAGGTCCTGTGTTTACCCAGATCTTGCTGGCCGATGAAATCAACCGCGCATCGCCTCGCACCCAGAGTTCCCTGCTGGAGGCCATGGAAGAGCGTCAGGTTTCCCTAGAAGGGGAACGGCACGCGCTGCCTAAGCTGTTCATGGTGCTTGCCACGGAAAACCCGGTGGAATTCCACGGGGTGTTCCCCCTGCCCGAGGCCCAGATGGACCGGTTCCTGATTCGGCTTTCGCTGGGCTACCCCTCTACGGAAACGGAACTGCAGATTTTGCGGAGCCATCGGGAAGGAAAGCCCCTGGACACGCTTGCCGCCGTCACCACGCCAGAAGAAATCCTGAAGGCGAGGGACGTCGTCCGAAAGATCCATGTGGACGAATCCCTGGAAAGGTACGTGGTGTCGCTGGTCCAGGCCACCCGCGAAAACCCGGCCGTACGCCTGGCCGCAAGCCCCCGCGC
>CACZII010000139.1 GCA_902781185.1 Fibrobacter succinogenes | reverse complement strand
GTATCCATCAGCTGACGGAGCGTCAGGTTCTTGTCCGAAATCCAGGAAGTAATCATGTGGATGGTGGCATCGATACCGATACCGAGTGCCATCGGAATCACAATCACGTTGTAGATGCTGATCTTGCCGAATTCAAACATGTCGGTCAGGAATCCGAGAAGCCCGAGGGTGAGTAGCGTTCCCATGCCAAAGGAAATACAGCCTGCCAAGAAGAGTTTCGGCTTGCGGAAAGAAATGACCAGCGTGCCGAAAATCACGAGGATGATGACCAGCGCCAGGCGGAAACTGTCTTTCTTTACGGAATCGATCACGTCGGAGAGGATAAACTGTGAGGAGAAGGTGCGCAGGTTCTCTCCGTCAAAATTCCAATGGCCGTAGCGTTCCTGGAACCGATGGAGGGCCTTGGCGTCCCAACTGGGGAAATCTCCATAAATGAAGCCAATCTTTCCGTAGCTGCCGTCCTTTTCGCGAAGCAGATCTAGAGTCCAGCTTGGTACGTCTTCGGCAGAGAAGGTCTTTTCTACAGAGGAGAGCTTGCGGAGGTTCGCAATGTTCACGGAATCGTCTCCTTCAGCTCGGTCAAACACGCGGGCCTCTACCAGGTCACGGATTTCTTCAATAACCTCGAGACGTGCTTCCTGGGAATCCTTGGGCGGCACGAAGCTCTTGAGGGTAAGGAAACTCCCTAGGGTAGAATCTTTTTCCACATGCAGGCGAATCATCAGCGTGTCGTAAAGCTTGTCCAACTGTTCGGGCTTGGATCCCATGACGGCGGCCGGCGTAGAGGTAACGGCCTTGCCTGTAGCGCGTGTCACCTTTGTGGAAATCTTGTTCTTGGAAGTGGTCACGTTGGTAGAGACGCGGCGGAGGTTACGCAGGTTGTGTTCAAAGTCCACATCTTGGGCGAACCAGAGGGAAACGGCACCGAGGGCAAATCCTGCAAAGGCCACATACTTGAAGAATCGTAGAATTTTCGCCTCGTCCCAAGACTTGGGCAACAGCGTGTTGTCGGGAGCCTTGGGGATACCGCCCATGCACTTGACAAGCACCGGTAAGAACAGCACCGAAGTCAGCATACTGAACAGCACACCCATGGAGGCCACCACACCGAATTCGTAGAACCCGCGGAAGTGAGCTGCAAGGAGGGTGAGGAAGGCGGCGATGGTAGTAAAGCTTGCCAATATGAAGGGCTTGAGCATCTTGCGCTGGGCCGCTTCAAGAACCTCTTCGAGGGTCGCAAACTTGTGCATCAACTTTTGGGAAGTGCCCAAGATATGGATGGAATAGTCGATGCCGATACCCAGAATAATGGAGGCCACAAACACCGTAAAGGGGTTCAGCTTGCCGTAGAACAGAGCCGTGAACGCAAGCGTCGGGAGGCAGGCGTAAAGCACGGAAGAAACCACCAGAATCGGGCCCTTTACGCTCCTGAAGAAGAATATCGTAAGGAAGATGATAAGCACCAGGCTGATGGCGAAGGAGAAGACAGAATCGTTGGCCACTTCGTCCACTTCCTTGAGGCCCTCGTAGGTACCTTCCACCGTAAAGCGTGTGGGAACGGGATAGGTCTTGCTGCTGAAATAGGCCAGCAGGGAATCGGTACGGGCCAAGATGTGGGTCACGAATTCATAGTCGGTAGAAGGCTTGATGAGCTTCGCGTTCACCACGCCGTTGTAGAGAATCTTTCCGGTGCTGTCGGGGCGTGGGGAACCGATGAGGCGGTTCTTGAGTTCTGTGGGAATGGTAGATTTCGGATTCCATTCTTCCTCTTCGTTTGCGGCTTTTGCTATATCGACGGAATCGGCCTTGTCTTTTTTGAAGAATGCGGCAAAGGCGCTAACCGCTTCGTCGGGGAGACCCAGTTCCTGCGGCAGGTTTTCGTCGATCCAGACCCGTTCTTTCTTAGGCTCGGCGGCTGCAGCGTTTGCAGAGTCCGTCGCCGTATTGTCGCTCAGCAAGTCTACAACGAGCGGGCCGTTTTTACGACCGATTTCAAGCTGCAGCTCTTCCAGGTTGTCGCGGATGTGTTCCAGGTGCTTTATGGGCAAATAGAGAAGGGCGTTGTCCTTGAAAAACTGGTTTTCGTTATCTACCTGGGTAGAAACGAAATCGCCTTCCCAGTTCTTGTGGATATAGTTGGCAATGGAATCCTGCAAGGCTACCACCAGATTCAGGTCTTCGCTCTGGATGGCGATCATGAACTTGTCGGTAGAACCGAAGCGCTGGTAAGATTCCTCGAGGGCCAAAACACTGGGGGTGCCTTCGGGCAACAGATGGGAAAGGTCGGCGTCTAGCTTGAGGCCTGGCTTAAATAGGATAGGAATCGCAAAAAGTAGCGCCAAAATCAGGTAAAAGGCGAGGGCCTTGTACTGGTGCTTGCAAATCAGGGGAATGTACCAGTTGGAAAATCTTTCAGGAAGTGATTTTTTGTTAGCCATAGGGAGCAATATAATAAAAAGGGTCGCAGACGGCACGATTTGCAACCCAAGTTGTTGATATTCGGTCAATTACGACTGATGGAGTGATTAGCCCTACGGCATCATGATGTCGTTGCGGAGTACGGAACGTACGGCCCTAGCGGCTCCGACGGCTTTCTTTTTCCAGGCTATATCGGTGGCATCGGTTGTGAGCGCATAAGATGACTCGCCACCTGCATCTGCATGGTACACGTCTTCGTTTTCGAGACCACCTGTAAGCACATGGTCGCGGAATCCTAAGTAGTAGGCGTTCTGTGAGAAGAATACCGACGGCTGTTCTGCTGGTCTTTCTTGGACGAGCAGGTCATAACCCCAGAAATGGTTAGGCTCGCGAACGCTTGCAAGGTCGAAAATAGTGGGGCCCAAATCCAGTTGCGAAGCGACATCTTCGCGAATGGAAAGTCCGTTAAACAGAGCCGTGTCAGCAGAGAAAATGCCGATGAATATTTGCGAAGCAGAAAGCCCAAGCGGTTGCGGAACCTTGTAATCTACGGAGTCTACAGGAGTGTCGTGGTCTCCCAGGATGATAACCACGGTATTCTTGAAATCGGGTCGGGTCGCCAACGCATCAAAAAAACGGCCGAGCTGCTGGTCGGTATAGCGTATGGCGTTCCTGTAGCGGACCATGGCATCGTCGGGTTTTTCGGCGAAAGCATCGGGATAATTAAAGAAGGGAATATGCGAGGAAATGGTGTTGAAGGCAAGGAGCCATGGTGCATCAGTCGGCATAGTTTCCAAAAGGCTGATGGAGGCGTTGACACCAAGGCTGTCTACGGTGCCTTTTTCCGTGGCTTCGGCGGGCAAATGCCATTCCTTGCCGTAGAATTTTTCAATAAAGGGAAGCGTGTGGTCAAAGATTGGGTTCGAAACGGTCATGTACTTCTTCTGGTAACCAACAAGGTATTCGGGGAATCCCTTGAACTTGTTGGCTGCGTAGAAACTGGGCACATCGCGGTTCGGATGGGATGGGAACCCCATGTAGGTTGCCATAGTGCCACGCACCGTGGGGTAGCCGCCGCTAAAGGCGTTCTTGAACCAGAGTCCTCCACCGAAAACATTGCCTGCAGAGTCCTTTTCAAAGTATCCGCCGTTTGCCAGTTTCCAGATGTTTGGTGCCACCGCAGTATCGCCGTCTAGCATTTTGTTGAAGATGCGGCCCTTGAAGGATTCTCCCATGATGAACACGATGTTGTAGGGCTTTTTTGCCTTGTATTCGTAGGTCGGGGCACCGCGATACATAGGGCGTTCCAGAGTGTTGCCACGACTGGCGACAAAGTCTGCAGGCAAGAAGGCGTCTAAATCACTTACCAGTTCATCAGTAATCTTGGTGTTGTCGTGAATGAATTCGAAAGTCTCGACGGCTGCGATGTGAAGAATGGGGGCGGTAAGGGTGTGTTTGCCCAGGGTGAAGCGCATGTCCACTCTAGTATGTGTTACCGGGATTTCAATCCAGCCGCGAGTGCCCGTAAGGAACAGTACGAGCGGCACTAGCGATAGAGCCATGCCGATGGCGAACATCGCTCCCGGAATTTTACGGGAGGCGGGCTTCCAGGCGCCTCCCTGATTGCTAAGCACGAGCGAACAGCGCTGTTTACGGAGCTGGAGCGAGTAGGCGGTTACGTACGCGGCGGCACCTGCAAAGCACAGGAATACCATGGAAAGCCAGAGGACCGTCCCCAGCATGTCGCCACCCAAGGTAGAGACTGTGGTTTCGTCGGTGATGTTCGAAAGGTGAAAATAGGTGCGGAGGAACGAGTAAGAAAGACGCTGGTGCGAAAAACGGAAAACGTCGTAGTCCGTTATGGCAACGAAAAAGTAGAGGGCGTAAAAAAAGGCAAGTCCACGGGGAGCTCTTGCAAAACCAAACAGGGCTGCCATGACGAGAATCGCACCGAAGGCCATGAAAATCTGCCAGAGGGTTTTGCCCTCGAACATTTCGGTCATGGAAAGTCCAAGAGGATCAGGCAGGCTGTAGAAAATTACCAGCAAAACGCTTTGTACCACTAGGGCAATAAGCGCCATTGTGAGAAAGGGATTTTTCAAAAGATTCTTCACTTTATTAAGCAGACTCATTTTTCAAATATGCTATGAAGATCCCCGCCGGAGTTTACCCCGGACCCCGTTCCGGGGCGGGGATGACAATTAAAGGGGCGACGCTTTACCATCCGGATTCAATATAAAATCTAC
>CACZII010000138.1 GCA_902781185.1 Fibrobacter succinogenes | reverse complement strand
ACCCATAGCGTGTCGCTGGGTCAGTTGAATCGAGGCTTATACCTGGTGCGTGTGGTTTCGAGCGGTAATGTACAGACGCTCCGTGCCCAGGTGAAATAGTTTTTCCCAAAAAAGGCCGCGATTGAATCGCGGTCTTTTTTCATTGAGAATAATCCGTTAAACAACTTATTCGGCAGCGTCCATGTCCGCTTCGTCGATTTCGGCGTTGTGGTACACATCCTGCACATCGTCGTGGTCTTCGAACTTGTCGATGAGCTTCAGCAGCTTCACGGCGTCGTCGTGACCCAGCTTCACAGGGTCATTGGGAACGTAGCTGAGCTCAGCGCTCATCATCTCGATTCCAGCAGCTTCCAGAGCCTTGGAAACAGCGTCGAAGGCTTCGGGGCTGGTGGAGATTTCGTGCACGCCGTCTTCGGTGGACATGTCTTCGGCACCGGCTTCGAGAACCAGGTCCATCACCTGTTCTTCAGGATACTTTTCGGCATCGACGACAATCACGCCCTTGTAGGTGAAGGCCCAAGAAACGGAACCGGATTCGCCCATGGAACCGCCGTTCTTGTTGAAGATGTTACGGACTTCGGCAACGGTACGGACCTTGTTGTCGGTCAGGCACTGCACCATGATGGCTACACCAGCTGGGCCGCGTCCTTCGTACAGCGGTTCCGTCATTTCGGTACCGGAGTTGGCTCCCGTACCCTTGGCGATGGCGCTTTCAATGTTCTTGGTGGGCAAGCTCTGGCTCTTAGACTTGAGGATTGCCGCACGGAGACGGGGGTTTGCATCAGGGTTTCCACCGCCGAGCTTTGCGGCAATGGAAATTTCCTTAATCAACTTGTTCCACGCCTTGGCGCGGGCAACGTCAGTCTTTGCTTTCTTACGTTTGGTGGTGGCCCATTTGGAGTGACCAGACATAAATACCTCTATCGGGTTTTAATGTTGATGTTTCGTTAAACTCTTCAGGATTAGTAATCCTCATCCTCGTCATCTTCATAGACGACTTTTTTCTTTTTCTTCTTTTTCTTTTTCTTCTTTACGACGGGTTCTTCTTCGTCTTCGTCATAAGACTTTTTCTTCTTTTTCTTCTTCACGACCGGAGCTTCTTCCTCGTCTTCGTCGTAGGAGCGTTTTTTCTTTTTCTTCTTGACAACCGGTTCTTCCTCTTCTTCAGCCTCTTCAGCAGCGGCACGCTTCTTCTGCATCATGGCGCGACGACGCTTCTCCTTCACCGTCAGGCTGGAACCGTCTTCATCCTCTTCGTCCTCATCATAGGAGCGCTTCTTTTTCTTCTTCACGACAGGTTCTTCCTCGGCAACAGGAGCGGGAGCAGGACGTTCCTTCTTCTTCAGGTTGGCCTGGAGCTGTTTCTTATCCACAGGAACCGCAGAAGCCTTGGTAATTTCATCTTCGTAAGCACCGCCCCAGACAGAACCCAGAGCCGTTCCGGCAGAGATGGCATCCTTGAAGATGCCCATTGCCCATTCGTCATTAGCAGGGGGCAGCAGACGGAACTTCACATTACGAACCTGAGTGGGCTCGTCTTCCAAGAAGAGCATCATGTCGAAAACGCCTACCTGATATTCCTTACCGTCCGTTCCAGCAGCAGGTGCCGGGATGTAGGCAACTACGGAATAAAGCGTTCCGTCATAAAGGGCAGAGTTCAGAAGTTCCGGGTCACCGGCCACCACATGGACTTCACCAATAGCCTGGAATGCCCAAGGGGCAACTTCGACTTTCAGAGAAAACTTCTGCCAGCCACCCTCGGCAGGCTTCAGTTTCAGCATCGAACTCGAAAATGCCTGGAATTCAGGTTTCGTGTCTCCCTGTGCAAAGCTCAGCACAGCCAAAGCCATAAAAAGCATGCATAGTATTTTTTTCATCATCCTATCCTTTTTTGTTTAATCTCAAACATTCCTTAGTTCTTGAAGAACAGAGCCTTGGCGGCCTCGAACATGGGGTCCTTTTCATCCGGTTCACGGCATTCCGTGTAGATACGGACCTTGGGTTCGGTACCCGACGGACGCACCAGCATCCAAGAGTCGTCTTCGAAGATGACCTTTACGCCGTCGAGAGTTAGGAGCTGCTTCACGGTCTTTTCGTTCTTACCGACCATGACCTTTGCACCCGGCTTGGCGATATCGGCGATGGCGTCGACCTTGGCCTTGAGCGGAGCGCCCACCAGGGACTTGTCCACCTCGAAACCGGAACGAGTCGGGTAGAAGCGGCCATATTCCTCGTACAGGGCATCCAGGTATTCGCCCAGATTCTTGCCCGTAGTGGCCATAATTTCAAGAGCGATGAGGAGACCGAACTGAGCATCCTTTTCCAGCGTATTGTTGAGACCGGAGATACCGTCGGACTCTTCGAAAGCCACGAGAGCCTTCTGCTTGGCGTTACGGGAAAGCCAGGGGCGGAAGTTCTTGAAGCCCACCGGGGTTTCCATTACGGGAACACCCAGCTTTTCGGCAATGATATTCACAAAATTAGAGGTAGCGACAGACTTAGCCACGCAGCCCTGTTCCTTGCGCCAGGTAGCCATGTAGTGAAAAGCGATAGCGCCGAACTGGTTCATATCGATTTCACGAGTGCCGTCGTAGAAACGGATACGGTCACCATCCGGATCGAAGATGGCGCCCAGGCGGAACCAGGACTTGCTCTCGTCCAAAACCTTGCGGACCTTTTCCAGGTTCTTACTAGACGGTTCCGGAGCGATACCACCGAACAGGGAGTCGTCCTCGTTACGAAGCGTAATGAGACATTCCGGATTGTCGAGGAGGGCGGCCGGACGGCGGCGGGTAGATCCGTGCACGTGGTCGCAGACCAGGGTCAGGCGGCCCTTCTTAATGAATTCCTTGATGCGGTCGAACTTGATGGTGCCCTGCTTTACAAGGAATTCCTTGTAAATCTTGAGAGAATCGATGATTTCCCAGTCAACCTTGCCCACCGGTTCAAACTTCCAAGTGGCCATCATTTCGTTGCTGAGCTTAGTGATGACGTTGGTGATTTCCGGACCGGCAGGACCGCCGTCGGCCGGATTGAACTTGATACCGTTGTAGTGGCTCGGGTTGTGGCTCGGAGTCATGTTGATGGAGCAAGCGGCACCCAGCATCTCAATACAAGCGCTGAATTCCGGAGTGGGCATTTCGCCACCGTAGTAGACCTTCACGCCAGCCTTGGCAAACTGGTCAGCCACGGCTTCGCAGAACTCATGACCCAGCAAGCGGTTGTCATGACCAACGACCACGCCCTTCTTCTGGAGTTCGGCAAAGTCCTTCACGCCGAGAGCGGCAAAAAGTTCAGGAGTAGCTTCCTTATAGAGGCGAACAATTGCGGCACCCACCACCTGCAGGTTGCGGAGCGTAAATTCGGAACCGATTTCACCACGCCAGCCAGAAGTACCAAAGCTCACCTTAGCGGGCTCCTGGGAGGTCAGGGCGACCTGTTTCACCTGTTCGACCAGAGCCATGTCTGTCGCAGGATTAAACTCGGGGGACTGTATTTTCTTCCAAATCTGGGTAATGTTATCCATAACGGTTCCTTTTAAGTTTAGCAAGGAAAATTTAGTAAAAACACGTCACCCAACCACTAAATACCAACCACCAAATAGCTATATTCCCCCCCATGGTTTACGTTCTATTGATTCTCGCCAGCCTTGCAGGTATCGCCGTATCCGTTTTTTACCTGCGTAAGAATATTATACGCATTCGCGAAAAGAACAAAAACGAGCCCAAAGCCTACAAGCGGAAACTGAACTATGTGCTCACTTATTTGTGGTACGGGTATCTGCTAGTGTTCTTTGTGGGGCTAACTATCAACAATCTCGGGAACTGGTAGCCTTCAGCCACCGTTCGTACAAGAACAAGGCTATCAGGTTCTTTCCATCAATAAACTGGCGGGCAGCCTCTTCGTAAGGGAGCACGACCGTCCTGATCCATTCAATTTCTTCGGTATATTGCTGGTCCTTGCCGTCCATGGCCGCAAGCTGTTCAGGGGTTACATCCCGTTCGATAGCATACAAACGAATTCGTTCGTCCAAAAGGCCACAACTAGCGGCAAAACCGTCGCTTTTTCCCTGGTACCAAAAGTCCATCAGGTCAATCAGTTCAGAATCGTCGGCTTTAATCTGGGCCTCCTCTTCCAACTCCGAAAGGGCCACCTTACGGTAATCCCCTGTCCAGTCCAAAATTCCAGCAGGAATTTCCAGAGAAGCCTGTTCACTAATGGCGAATCTGGGCTGGCGCACCAGGAGCAGATACTTTTTGCCTTCGCAACGGAGCACCACTAGGATCCCGACCGCATTCCCCCTCACAAGGACAGTCCCGTGTACCGGACGGCCGTCAGGAAGCGTCGCCGTAGCATTCAGCTTTACAAAGAGCGGCTGACGGCCTTTACGCAAGAAATCTACCGACGAGAAATGGACCTTGGTTATCTTGAATTTCTTTTCCGTCGCGGAAAGCCATTCCCTAAAAATACGGCTCTCCAGAATCAGGGGGTAATCAGCCTCGGCAATCTCTGAGGCAAAGCTGTACTCGATAGAATCATCCATAGCAAAAATCAGCGAGTCTTCTTCTTGGCCGTATTCACGGTAGCCTTATCCCACACTTTGCGTAAGGAATCCATGCTAATAGTGTCGGGAACCATGCGGCCAGAATTCATATCAAACCAGAACATATCCTTCTGGGTAGACGGTCCACAGAATG
>CACZII010000137.1 GCA_902781185.1 Fibrobacter succinogenes | reverse complement strand
ATTAACAAGTTGCTGGCTGTATTCTTGCCACCGGCCGCATTTGCCTGTGTAGGCCAGTTTCTCAATCTGATGACCATTGGTCAGGCCACGTCGTCTCTTGCGTTGCAGAATGGTTGGACGGCCCTTACGGCCCAGAATAAGGATTCTAGCGAAAAACTCCTGGGAATTTGGCGTGGTGGGCTTAGGCTTACCACCTTTGCGAGCTTGTTTACGTTCATCATTGCGGTTTTGTTCTGCTTTATGGCGCCCTTGGACAGACTATTTCCCGGTGTTCCCCCAAAGCTTGCCCAGGCGGGGGTTCTTTTTGCCTTGCCGGGCATTTTTGCAACCAATATCATCACGATTTCCGCTGCGGTCATGAACGGCCTTGGCGAGAACCGCAAGTGGGCGACTATCAATATTGTGACATCAATTTGGCAGGTCCTCTGGGTGGCGTTTTTCCTCTATACGGGTCGTTTGTCGGTATTGTCTATCATTGCCACACAGTCCATCGTGGCGGCTTTTTTTGCTATTCGTGTGGCTAGCCAAGCAGGCTTTAGCGTTCGACAGATTTGGAAAACGGCTCTGGATACACGGGGGCCATGGCTATCTTACGCCTTGATGGGCCTTGTTCCCATGGCCCTGACGCCTGTGGTACTTACCGTTATGCGAATGCTGGTGGCATCGAACTTTGGCAATGATGCCGCGGGAATCTGGCAGAGCATTTGGAAAGTGTCGGATTTTCTTTTCATGGCCATGTCCGCTATACTTACGGTCATTCTTTTGCCTCGGGTTTCTCCTAAAATGACTCGTGGAGAATTTTTTGGGATGCTCAACCCTCTTTTGATGCGTATTATGGGTGTTTCGCTGGTGATGATTGCGGTCTTGTATTTCGGTCGAAGCGTTTTGGTACAGGTGCTTTTTTCGTCTGCATACATGGGTGCTGTAGATTATCTGCCGTTACAGCTGGTAGGGGATTTCTTTAGGGCGGGTGGTTATGCCATGGCGCTGGTGCTGATTGCTCGGGCCGAAACGACTAAGTTCATAGTTGTGGAGATTGGATCGGAGATTTTCCTCGCTTTGGGAACTTTTGTGGGGATAAAGCTCGTTGATTTTAACGGTCCTATGCTTGCCTATGCTGTGGAAAATCTCTTGTATCTGGTGACGTTGTATGTTCTGGTGCGGAGGCTCAAGTGGAATACTCCGTAACCAACATGTTTGCCGAGAAGATGACGGAAAGCGTCTACGTGAAGGCCTTTGTACAAGGGGTTGAGACAGAACAACGGGAACTCCCGCCAGTTGTGTCTGTCTTGATGGCCAGCTATAATCATGAAAAGTATGTAGAGGCTGCTGTTCGGTCTGTCCTGTCGCAACAGGGTGTTGCCTTTGAACTCATTGTAATTGACGATGGCAGCACGGACCGTTCTCCTGAAATATTGGAAAAACTTTCGGCTGAACTGAGATTCTCCTATATCCATCGCGAAAATAAGGGCGTCGTGGCCACCATGAATGAACTATTGGCCATGGCTCGCGGCAAGTTCTTCTGTTCCTTTGCGTCAGATGACATTATGCCTCCGGACCGCTTGAAAATCCAGAGTGATTTTTTAGTCAATCACCCCCAGCATAAAGCCTGTTTCGGTCAGATCCATACCATGGATGAGAATGGGGTGGTTGATCCGCAACCAGATTCCCGTTATGTGAAGTCTATTCCCACAGTTTCTTTTGAAGAATTTTTCTTAGGGAAAAAGGAAATACACGGGTGCACCGAGATGATTGATGTGGCCGAGTTCCGTAGGCTAGGCGGATACAACGAGGCCTGTTTTCAGGAAGACTTTCCCATGTTTCTTAAGTTGCTGTATGAATATGGAAGCCTTCCGGTTATCAGCTGCAACTGCTGCCATTACCGTATCCACGGGAACAATCTATCATCGTTAAAGAATAAGGAGACGATAAACCGGATATACGAGGGCATGCTAAAGGCGATTGACCAGTATAAGAATCATGCCTTGTATTCTAGGGCTTGTCAGACGTTCAAAACCGCCTGGTTTTCGGCTTTGGCATACAATAACAAGGGTGAAGCCTTGAAGCGGTTTCCGCAGTTGGCGAATTTCTCTTCTGGATTTATTAAACGCATTCCTAAATTGTTTATTCCAAGGGTGTTTCTAAGGCACTAGAACATGATATCAATCTGCATGGCGACATACAATGGTGGAAAATACCTCCGGCAACAGTTGGAGAGTATCCTTCCCCAATTGTCACAGCAGGATGCTGAAATCATTATAGCCGATGATGGTTCCACAGATGAAACCCTGCAGATTGTGGAATCTTTGAAGGATTCCCGTATTCGTGTGTTGCCTGCCGAAAAGCATTTGGGGATCATCTACAACTATGAGCGTGCCTTGCAGGCGGCAAAGGGCGATGTGGTTTTTCTGGCGGATCAGGATGATATCTGGCTGCCTGGAAAGGTGGAGAAGGTTCTTGTGGCGTTGAATGAGGCCGACCTGGTGACCCATGAAGCGTGGATGCTTCGCGTTACCGGCACGTCAGATTCTTCGTGGACTCGTACCGGTAAGTTAAGCGACATTCGCCCGTATAGGAGAGGGGCTCTTCGCAACTGGTGGAGGAATAGCTTCACGGGTTGTTGCTTGGCCTTCCGTAAGAATGTGCTTGAAAAAGCCCTTCCGTTCCCTAAAAAGCTACCGATGCACGATCAGTGGTTAGGGATTGTTGCCGAGAAATATTTCAAGGTCGGGTATATCGCAGAGCCTTTGGTTGAATATCGCCAGCATACGTCGAATGCGACCCGGATAGGGAATTCTCCGGTAGGACTTCTTCAGAAAATCAAATGGCGGTTGAATCTAGCGAAAGCACTCTTTTCAAATGTGTAATGTGAGATGTGTAATTTGTCATTTCACATTTCACATTCCACATTCCACATTCCACATTTCACATCATTTACCGCTTGTTGCCTGCACTACTTTTCCCCAGCCTAGTTGCACAATGGCCCCTGCGCGAACCAGGTCTCCCTGGGCCTTTTCGTATTCCTTGAGAATCTGGTTGTATTCCGAAACATCCCGACGCAGTTTGACATCTTTGTGGATGCGTTTCAGGAGCATGTCTTGCTTCCATTGTGCAGCGGCGGAGAGCTTTTGACATGATACGTCGAGTGCGTCCAGATAGGCGGGAACGGCGTTCAAAAAGTCTTTTTCGAAATCTTGAGCGACGTTTTTTGCCTGCAGAACCAGATTGTTCTGGATGATGGCGTTCTTGCGGATTTCGCTCATGAGCCTAACGATACGCTCAAAGTCTACCTGGGGCCAGATCAGGCTAAAGGGCCACATCTTTTTCCAGTGGAACTTAAACATGGATTCGTGGGCGGTGTTTTTCGCCCTTAGGAGTTCCTTCAGGTTTTCAAAGATAATCTGGGAGGGAATCTTTGTTTCTTTGGTATCGTTTTCCATTGCCCCCCAATATAAAAAGGTTCATCTTGCGTTTTTGGTGTTTTTGTGGAAGATTTCTGTTTTTTTACGTGAATTATTCCATTTTTCGGCAATTTTTTGTTTTTTTTCTTCTTTTTTCTCAAATTATGAATTAAATTCTACTAAAACCGTTCTATCAAGAAGGATTTTATATGAACAATCAAAAATTCAAGATTTTGGCCATTGTGGATGCGGTTCTTATCGTAGTCCTTATTGTGGTCATGATGGTACTTAAGGGTAATTACAATGACCAGGCTCAGGCTTCTGTCAAGGAACAGGTGGGGGCCTATCAGGAAAAGGCCAACGGAATGCTCCAAGAACAGTGGAAGTCCATGGACCAGTATGGTATGGCCTGGAAGTTGGTCTATGCTACCTTGACGGGCGACAAGTCGGAAAAGAGTTTCGATGCCGCAGTTAAGGCGATCGAAGGCGATAAGGATGCTCGTCTGAAACAGCTTTCTTACATGTATACCGCTGCAGGCATTCCGGCTAAGGTTCAGAATGACATCAACGAGAAGGGCGGACTCGCCGACAAGTTCCTCTTGAAGGACGAGGGCGGCGTGAAGGAAGTGGCTTGTGGTAAGAACTGCACTTTGGGCTTCACGTTTGTAAAGGGTAAGCTCAAGGACAGCGATTTCAAGGCCCTGGTGGAATACAATATGGACGAAGCTTTTAAACTGGAAGCTCCCGCAGCGTTCCACTTTGAATAAGGAGAATTAGGATGAATATCAAGAACATTGCGATCGTTTTGACAGTCCTGGTGGTGGCTATTGCCGCTATGCTCTTTATGCAGAAGGGAAACTACGTGACCCAGGCAACGGAGCACTACAACAAGACAACGGGTAATAGCTTCAAGGGTTCCAGCAAGATTATTGAATACGTGAATTCTACAGCTGGGACTACCAAGATGCTGTGGGCTCTGACCTGTGATGCCGTTCAAGGGGCAAAGACCTCCCAGGATATGGCCAAACTCGAAGGTAAGTATTTCCCTGCTACCAAGGGTTCCAACAGCATTTCTCAGAAGACCCGTCGCTTTGAGCCGACGGCCGCCTACTATATCGTCTCTACCTTTGACAAGGTGGATGTGGACAAGAAGACGGACCTGAAAACTCTTGCAGGGCTCAAGTCTATTGATGTAGGGGCTCTCCTTGGCAATGCGGTGATTGCTGCTGTTGCCGAAGAAGACGAGGGCGAAGAGGAAGGGGAGGAGTAATCCTAACTCTTTGTCTATCATTAGGTTACTATTTT
>CACZII010000136.1 GCA_902781185.1 Fibrobacter succinogenes | reverse complement strand
GATTCCGATGATAAGGAGTGTATCCATTTTTGTCTCCGATTTTTTGCTTTTTAAACTTTAGTTTATTTCACGAGTAACCCAGATGTGTCCCTCTTGAACTGATTCCACCTTTATGCTGGTGTCGGCCTCTATGATTTCGCCATGGGTCTGTACATCAAAAAGTTTAGTACTGCCATCGGGCATGGTAAAGCTTGCCTGGCCTACGGGGCGGAGGAAAGTCTTTGCAACGCCTGTGGCTCCGACTGCAATTTCCTGTACGGCCTCTGTGGGGGAGGCTGCCGTTTCTAGGTCTGTCTTGAGCATGGGGGTCCAGCCTTCGGGCAGTAACGGAATCAGGTACTTGCTTGCGGCAATGGGGAACACAAGCGCTATGGCCGCACAGGCGAGCATATAGAATAGCCCGAATAGCCACGGCGTAGCATCAAAAGTGTTCTCCACGGTCTCGGGAATGTATTCGGGCATCTCTTCTGGCGAGAAAGAGAGCGCCAGGGCTAAAATCATGCAGATGATGCCCCCGATGCCGAATAGGAATGTCCCGGGCATCACGAAAATTTCCACCAGGAACAGCACCACGCCGGCCACGAGCAAAATGGCCGGGATATAGCCGTCCAGTTGGGGGGCGAACTGCCCGAGGAAAACGATACCGATGAGGATCAGGCCGATAACTCCGAATAGCCCAAATCCTGGGGTCTTGAATTCGATGTAGAGGGCTCCGAACCCGAGAATCAGGAGAATTCCCGAAATAGCGGCGATGGCCGAGGCGATGTCTTCGCCCAGGGTGGTCTCCACTTCGCTACGGCTTTCTATGGCGAGGATCGTCTCGAATTCGTTACGGTCCTTGAAGGTCCCCTTGGAGAACCCTAGTTCTTCCGCTTCCTTGTCGGTCATGGTCAAAAGTTCGCCCTCTTTCACCAGAATCTTGGGGGCTCCCCAGAAGGCCTTTTCGGTGCTATCCAACACGGCGAATTTCTTGCTTTCGATAATGAGGGTGGTGTCCCGCTCTGATTTTTTGCCCTTGTCTAGCTTGGCGGTGAGTTCTAGAACTTCAAGCTCCGGCGTCACAAAGGCGGAACTGAGCAGTTCGGGGTAGCCGTTACGTTGGGCCAGGTTCCTGAATTTGGCCCGGAGGGGTGACTGGATCTTTTCGCCAACGATTTGCGGGGTGCCGTCGCCACCTTGTACAATGGGGGCGCAGTCCCCGATGGTGGTGGCTTCTAGCATGTAAAGCTTCTTGCAGGCTAAGGCAATGAGGGAGCCTGCACTGATAGCCTTTTTCTTTACGAGGGCGATAGTTTCCGGACCTTTGACGGCCATGATGGTGTCCACCAGGTCGAAGGCGGCGTCTAAGCGGCCCCCGAAGGTGTTGATTTCAAAGACGATATAGTCTGGTTTTTCCTTGAGGGCGTCATCAATGGCACGGGCGCAAAAGTCGTACATGGAGGGCTCTACGTCGCCTTCCAGCTTAATCCATACGGCGTGCTTCTTTTTCAGCTCCTGGATGCTGGTTGTTGCGGCGGAATCAAGGGAATCAGCCGCGGGTGTGACTGCGGAGGCCTCCACGGGGGCAACCGTAGTGGTTTCGGCTGTGGCAAAGGTTGCAAATAGCAGTAAAGCCGTCAAAAAGGTGAAAATCTTGCTCATGTCCACAATATATGAAGATTTTGCCCTGAAATGCCTAGAAAAGGCGAAAAGCAGTCCCCAAAAGGAGGCTTACGTTTGACCAAATATTCCAAGTTGGAGTAGAGGTAGCATTTTTTTGTGTGTAAACCAATGATTTTGAAGGTATCTTCTGTATATTGTAGCCCTTTAATGTCAAGTGTATGAAGCAGTTCCAGTTCGATTACCATAGTATCACTTCGTTGAAAAGGGACCTTGAAAAGGTTCATCTTTGGTGTAAGTCAAAGAAGTGCTCCAATGTGGTATTCCAGATATATTCGGATTCCCTGGACCGAGGGCAAATCGAGCTGGTCTGCAAGATTATTTCTAAGACGGTTCCTAACGCCATATGTATGGGCTGTTCCACCAACGGAAATATCGTAGAAGGTAGACTTTCCGGAGCATCCATTTCCATTGTCTGCACGATTACCGAGATGCCCTCCACGAAGGTTAAGCTGCTACAGTACCCGTTGAATGCAGATTCCGCCCTTGATGTGGTGGAAAATATCAAGAGGGAAGTAAAGGAGAATCCTTGGGTCAAAGCCGTGGAACTGCAACTGACTATCCGCGGTATGTCTTTGACACCCCTTTGCAATGCGTTATATGAAATAGATCAATCCATTGCCATTTTTGGTGGCGGTGCCTTTAACCCGGATTTGTCTCGCAATGACGCCTGCGTTTTCTCGAATGTGGCTGGGTATTCGGAGCGGGGTATCCTGGTGCTTTTGGTGGGTGGCGAAGATTTTCATATCAGCACAACCCATGTTACGGGCTGGAAACCCCTTGGCCGGGAATTCCTAGTGACCAAGGCAGAAAATGCATTGTTGTTCGAATTGGATGGAAAGCCTGCTTACGACGCCTATTACCGCTACTTGAACATCTTGAAAGATGAACATTTCTTCGCCAATACTCTGGAATTTCCGTTCTTCTACAGGCATAACGGAATTAACATCCTTCGGGCTCCTATCCACTGTAACGAAGATGGAACCCTAGTGATGACATCGGATGTGGACGAGAATGTGAAGGCGCGCCTTGCCTATGGGGACCCATGGACCATTCTTGACAGTGTGCGGAAAGAAGGACAGAAAATAGGCGAGTTTAAGCCCGATATAATAAAGATCTTTTCTTGTGCAGCTCGTCGTACCTTCTGGGGAAAGGAAGAAATCAGTAATGAGACATTGCCTTTCCAGAGTATCGCGCCTACGTCGGGGTTCTATACTTCTGGTGAGTTCTTGCGGACAAATGGCTTTGTAAACCAGCACAATGTAACCTTGGTGATTGCGTCCATGCGCGAGGGGGAGGGCGATGAACATTGTCGGTTTGACATGGCTCAGGATTCCTTTACGGGCCAGGTTTCCATGGTCAATCGCCTTGCTACTTTCATTGATGCGGCTACTCAGGAATTGGCCGAGGCCAATGCGAAGCTTTCCTTAATGGCCATCTCGGATTCCCTTTCGAAATTGTTCAATCGGGGTGAAATACAGCGCCGCATCAATGAGTGTATTTCAAAGGAAATCCCTGCGTGCCTCGTGATGTTGGATATCGACAACTTCAAGCAGATAAACGATACCTATGGTCACAAGGAAGGGGATAACGTTATTGTTGGCCTTTCGGGCGTTTTGAAAAAAATGGTCCATGAAATGGGAATTTTGGGATTAGATTCCATATCCTACGATATTGTAAGTGACGCAGAAAGCTCTAAAGAAGAAAAGAAATCGCTTCTTGACGATATAAAAACGCCTGTTGGTCGTTGGGGTGGTGAAGAATTTATGGCGCTGTTGCAAGAAGTACCTCTTGAGAAGGCCCTTGATTTTGCAGAACAGGTTCGAAAGGCTTTTAGCGCGATAGAATTTGAAAAGGCGGGGCGCCGTAGTGTGAGTATCGGTGTCATAGAAATCCAGAAGGGTGAATCTGCCGATTCGGCGTATGTCCGTGTAGACCAGGCCCTGTACAAGGCCAAGGAAAACGGACGTGATCAGGTGTTTCAGGCATAAGGAGATGAGAGATGGATGAAGGAATAAAAGTAAGAATAGATTCTCTCTACCATGCGCTATCCGTTTTGGCGAATGGAGCGTATACCTATGTTACCCATATCGAATCAAATTGGACACGATGGTCCAAGGAGGCGGTGGATTACTTTGACCTGCCTGATGAGTATATGCAGGATGCCCTGACATACTGGATGAAAAAAATTCACCCTGAAGACTTGCCTGGATTCAAAGAAAGAGCTAGGAACCTTTTTGAAGATGCTGGAAATTATCACAATGAACAGTACCGTATCAAGAATAAGGGCGGCCAGTATGTGGTGTGCACCTGTCGAGGCGTAGTGTTGTGCGATGAGCATGGGAAACCATCATTCTTTGGTGGAATTGTCAGGAACAATGATGCCCTGAGCTATTTTGACGATGTTTCCAACACCAGGAGCCTCTACGGCTTTATGGATGACCTGCGCTCTTCTACCTGGAAAGGGGAAAGACTCCAGGTGATGATGCTTGGCATAGCCGACTTTTCGCACCTGAACGAAATTTACGGTTACACTTTTGGCAATCGTGTGTTGCAGGAATTTTCCAAGATGATTAAGGTGGAAGCCTGCGAAATGGGGGAATGGTACCGTATGGACGGCACCAAGTTTGCCATCGTGTGCAAGGATGCCACTTCGGAAGACCTCAAGAATCTGTACAAGCGGATACAGTACAATTGCATCCATGATTTCTTCGTAGATGGCCATCAAGTTGTGCTATCCTTTGTGGCGGGGGCTATCAACTTGGACAAGTTCGATGTGTCTGCCGAGACGGTGTATTCTACCAGCCTATTGTAGATGCGGATACCGAAATGATTACCGGGGCAGAATCCCTGCTTCGCTGGAAAAATGCGGAATACGGCATTGTCCCGCCGGTTGAGTTCGTGGATGTGCTGGAACGGGACAATCTTTTCCCGGAATTGGGCAAGTGGATTCTGCGCACAGCCTTGACCGATGCCAAGAAATTCCTGGGACGCTACCCGGGATTTGTGGTGAACGTGAACCTGTCCTATACCCAACTAGAAAAGAGGGATTTTGTGGAGGACGTCCTTGCCATACTCAAGGAGACGAATTTCCCGCCGCAGAACCTGTGTCTCGAGATTACGGAGCGTTGCCGTATGCTGGATATGGCTCTCCTGAAGGATATCTTTACAGCCCTTCGGGAACACGGCATCAAGATCGCCCTAGATGATTTCGGAACGGGCTTCAGCTCTTTGGGCCTGTTGCGTGAACTGCCCGTGTCAACGGTAAAGATTGACCGCAGTTTCGTCATGAACATCGAGAAGGACTTCTCGGACCAGAATACGGTTCGGTTCATTTCGGAACTGGCCAATTCCTTCTCTTCGTCCGTGACGGCAGAAGGCGTAGAAACCTCGGAAATGCGAGATTTCTTGCTCAGGTTCAAGATAAAGAGCCTGCAGGGGTATTACTACTCCAAGCCGATTCCTGTGAAGGAATTTTTGGACAAGTACGTGAATGCTTAGGGACTTATCGTCCTAGAGTTTCACGGTAGCTGTGGACTGCTGCCTTGT
>CACZII010000135.1 GCA_902781185.1 Fibrobacter succinogenes | reverse complement strand
GAACTAAAAAGTTCAGCAATAACAAAATCAGAAAACGAAAAAACCTTGACTGCGTCGGAACGGTGTGTCCCGCAAGGTGCCTTTGCATCCATAATCTTGTGCAAAATCATCTTTTTCCTAGCCAAAATTCGTTCAGTTCAAACTTGCGCAAATATAGACAAAAAATGTAAAACATGCAATATGTTTTACAAAAAAAATCCCTGGGGATTTCACCCAGGGAACAAAACGTTATAACTCTTTGAGCATTAGCAGATTACGAAAAAGCAACCCGTTAAAAGCTATTCCTCTTCTCCGGAAGGCGTATTTTCGCCCTCGTTTTCTTGCTGGCATTCCGGCAGATTCGGGTCGTCTGTGCAATTGTCCTTAGCATCATTAGACGAAGAACTACTACAAGCTCCGATGAAAAGGGAAAGCAAAAGCAACGATCCGGCAATAAACTTTTTCATAAAGCCCATCCTTTTTTCAACAATATAAAAAAATGCCGCATACAAAATAAAAAAAGCTGCCCCGAAAGGCAGCCTTATTAGACCTCAAAAGATCGATTACTTCTTGGCCTTGCTCTTGGCAGCGTCAGCCTTGAGGGCAGCACCGGCCTTGAAGCCAACAGTCTTGGAAGCCTTGATCTTGATGGTGGCGCCAGTCTGCGGATTGCGACCGGTGCGAGCAGCGCGGCTCTTCACAGCGAAGGTGCCGAAGCCGATCAGCTGGACGTTGCCGTCCTTCTTGATACCGGCAGCGATACCGTCGAGAACGGCATCAACAGCGCGGCCAGCGGCAGCCTTGGATTCAAAACCAGCTTCCTTGTTAGCGAGGATGGCTTCAATGAGATCTTGTTTGTTCATTTTATTAACTCCTGAGTTAGGTTTAAGAAAGTTATGCGTATATTATACCTTTTTTTTTGACAAATGGGGAACTTTTTTCAAAAAAAAATTTTTTTTCTTGATTTTCCCCAGCCCCCTAAAATCAAGCCTCGGGGGGCGGTTCGGGCAAGTCAGCATCGTCAGTGTCTTTGTACTTGGGCAACTTCTGCAAGTACACCAAGCACAGACAAGTGAACGGGATGGCAACAAGTAACCCTAAGAAGCCCAACAACTTACCCCATATTGAAAGGGATAAGATGATGCCTACCGGAGGCAGATTCATAGAGCCTCCGACAATGCGCGGGACCAGGAAAAAGTCCTGTATAATCTGCACCACCAGGTAGATTGCGGCCACAATCAAGGCCACTTCCCAGAAGGGCATTCCCGTGTTCAGCGCGTGAACAACGGCCAAAAGCAGGGCCAGCGGGATAGTGGTGAGCTGCAAATAGGGAATCATATTGAGCGCTCCGGAGAAAAGTCCGAAGGCCACACCCATGGGGAGCCCCATTATACCGAAACCGATGGCATAGAGAATTCCCACCGTCAAAGCCACTAGGGACTGGGCACGAAAATAGGTACCCATGAACTGGTCGGTCTCGCGAGCGAAGGAACTTGCTCGAACCTTAAACTTCTCGGGAACAAGAGTCAGCACCCCACGACGGAGCTTGGGCATATCCAGCATGATAAAAACCAGGTACATAAAAATCACAGCCGCACCAGAAAACCACAAAACAATAGTTCCCGTATAAGAAAGCACACCCCAAGCTCCAGGCAAAACCTTTCCAGCAATGTTCTGCACCTCACTCCAGAAATCCAGGCGCTGCATGGCAATGGCCAGCTGGTCCCAAGAAACAAGCGAATGGATGGTTTCGAACAATCCACCGGGCATCAGGTGCGCGATTCTCGAAGACCATTCCGAGTCGTTGAACATCTTTGCAATCAAGATGCCCAGGTTCTGGATTTCGTTTATCACCATGGGTATGAACAGCCGGAGTGCACCGCCAATAATCAGCCCCGCAACAAGCAGCACAATAATGACGGCGATAACCCGATACTTCACCTTTGTTTCTAGCCAGTTCACTACGGGATCCACGATGTAGGCCATGAGGAAAGCCGCAAAAAACGGGAACAAGACTCCCCTCAGGTAATAGACCAGGAGAATTCCCACCGTAAACAGGACAAGGAACTTGAGAAAGCGCATGACCCTATCCAGGCTCCAGTATCTAGTCATTTTTCCTCCTGTATTCCAATGGTGCAACCTTATAGGCCTTACGGAATTTACGTTCCAAGCAGGAGACCTTCTTCTCCCCCACCTCGATGGCGATTTCCGCCAGCGATTTGTCCGTCGTCTTCAGGAGAGTGGCCACCTTTTTCATCTGCCGCTCCTGCGCATCACGGTCCACCGGCTTGCGGAAAGCCCTATAAACAAAACATACAAAGAGAAGCACCAAAAATCCAAGTCCAAAGAACATTCCCTTCTTGAAATCGTGATTTTCGCCCCACAAGCGTACCGATTTCACCTGGATAGCATCGGGAATCCCACGCAAGGTGCCCTGACCATTGAAAACTTCCAGAAGCATGGCTCTATATAGATAAGTAAGGCCGTCATCTTTTTCCAGACCCTGGCCAGCAAGCCACCACTCCGTTGTCTTGAAATCAGCGATGGCCACCTTGGCCAACCCAAAATTCCTACCCGCAGAAGCCCTAGTTTCCAGAGGACGGTAGCTCAGATAAAGCCCCTTCTGCGAATACTGGGGGTCGTCTGTCAAAATTCGAAGTCCAATGGAATTCATTCGCACTGTGGAAACATTCAGTTCCAGGGAATCGAACCTGGACAAGTCCATATAGCCAGAGGGCCTTCCGTTTTGAGACATCAGGTTAAAGCCGAACCCTGCAAACGGGAATGCCTTTCCACTCCGGATATTCACCACCGCATCTACAAGGGAATCCGTCACTGTCACTTCGGAGGTAGAAAAACCGAGAGCCTCGTGATCCGTAAGGGTATAGATTTCAAAAGACTTGGCCGGGAACAGTTCC
This sequence comes from Fibrobacter succinogenes, assembly GCA_902781185.1. Lineage (GTDB taxonomy): Bacteria > Fibrobacterota > Fibrobacteria > Fibrobacterales > Fibrobacteraceae > Fibrobacter > Fibrobacter succinogenes_G. Next base: position 2,791 of record CACZII010000135.1, on the reverse strand, counting down.
AGAGAAGTCCCCTTGAACAGCGTAAAGAAAAGCCCCCACAGAGCGAAGGCTACAATAAAAAGCGAGAAACCTATTGCTTTATTTCTGTTCCCCATCGTCCTTTTCCGACTCATCCTTGAGCTGATGGCGCCGGCCGACGGCAACAATGGTCAGCACCACGAATATGAACAGCACTACGCCAAAACTGAAATTGCTAATACCTATGGCCTTGATGCTGTGTATTTTCAGCGAGAATGTCTTGCCTCGAGCCTGATTCCAGCCCGGAGCAATCTCCAGCCTAGCCGACGTTTCCAGATGGGTATGCTTGTTGCCCGATTCTGTCTTCACATCTTCGTACCAAAAATCCGGCGTGTAGAGCTGGTCCATGGGAATGGCCACGCGATTGTGCCCCGTCTGCAGGGGCAGTTCCTTCATAAGCAGGCGGAAGGTCTTGGCTTTTTTGATGTTGGTAATATCAGGATCGTAGGTCCAAAGCTTCACCAGGACTTCCCGTGTTCCCTGGACTTCCATATCGAAAATCAGAGAATCCACAAGGGACCAGTTGCGATAGAGCTTAGCACTATCCGGGTCAAAATTCCATAAGAGTCCACACCAGGCGGCAAGGGTGGTGTCCTCCCCCAGCGTGCAGCGGAACGAAATACCGTCGGCATCCTTCCCAAATTCAATTCTGGACATTCCCCCGTCACCCTGGTCGTCGTAGGCAAGCAAGGACACGCCCTGCTCCGTAGGGAACACCACGTCTTCGAAAGTGACCTTGGGCAACAGCAAGTAGACCAGCAGGACCACTACCGCAATTGCCGAAAGAATGATATAGGTCTTTTTCATGTGCTATTCGAAGAAATTTTTCAGGTGAATCTCGTAGGGAATTGCATCCAGCGGGTCTTCATCGGGCTGTTTTTCACCGAACAATTTAGAAACAAGTGAATCGATGGCGCGGATAAAGAAGAAATGATGCTTGCCGCTAGATGCCGGTTTTTGGAAGGGCGTGTCAATGGTCCGCTTCAAAATACGAAGGACCATAGATGGCGGCAGGTGGAACATTTTGCAGCAAGTGGTAACCTTGCCCTCGTAGCCGTAATCGGGAATCTTGCCGTCTACCAGAGGCTCACCGTGGTCTATACAGCAGGCTCCCGTCATATCCGGATCAGAAACGTTCTTTGCAAGCAAGGCGTTGTACCACAGTTCGCGGGAGCGGTCCGGCAGATCGCCCCGGAGGGCAGTCGTCTGGTCGCAGGGAAAGAACGCCGAAAAACACTTGGGGCACATGCGAAGGTCCAGATGGCCAATTCTCATCTGGGCCACTTCGGATTTGCAGAACGGGCAGGTACTCATGAGGGGGAATATAGATAAAATTAGTTACTAGTTCTAAGTTACTAGTTACTAGAGGCTCTCAAAAAGACACTTCTTGTATTTTAATTTCACTAGTAACTAGTAACTGCACCGAAGGTGCGTGTAACTATTAACTAAATTTAGCCCATGGCTAAAGTTGTACAGATTACCAGCGAAAATTTTGAGACCGAGGTGGCCCAGGCCTCCGAGACCCGCGCCGTAGCGGTGCTTTTCTCCTCGGCAGAATACCCCGACTGCGCCCCCTATTCCCAGCTGCTTGGGCAGCTTTCCACCAGCATGGACTTTACACTGGGCGTGGTCAGCTGCGACGAACGGGAAAACATGCAGCTCATCCAAGCGTTCCGTGTACGGTCGGTACCCGAAGTCCACATCGTGGACAAGGGCCAGATTGCGGATGTAATTCAGGGCGTGCTCCCCGAAGCAGACCTAAAAAAACGTCTCGAGAAGTTCTTCGTGAACGTCTCGAGAAGTTCTTCGTGAGCGACGAGGCCAGGTTCCAGATGGCCCTAGAAGACGCCATCGCCCAAAAGAACTTTGACCAGGCCCTCCCCATGCTGGACGAGGCGCTGGCCAAGACCCCCGACGACAAGAAACTGCAGCTCCTGTGGGCCAAGGCTAGCCTGGGCATGGGCGATACCGAAAAGGCAAAAGAGGTGCTTTCTAAGTTCAACGAGGCCGACGACCAGTACCGCGAAGCCAAATCCCTGCTGGAACTGCTGGACTTTCACGCCGAAGCCGCCAAGAAAGACGTACAGGGCAAAGAAGCCGTGGTATACCACGAGGCCTGCAAACTGGCCTGCCAAGAAGAATTTGAAAGTGCCCTCCAGGCATTCCTTAATTTGTTCGTAGAAGCTCCCGAATGGAACGACGGTGCCGCCAAGAAGGCCATGCTCACCCTGTTCGGGGTGCTGGGCCCCAAGCACGAACTCACCTGGAAATACCGGGCTAAACTGAACACTATGATGTTCATTTAGGGGGTGTTAGGGGCGTGCCCCTAGGCGAAGGGGTAGCGGAAGGCGAATGGAGATTCCCGGTCAAGCCGGGAATGACATGAGACTGCAGCGAGGGGAAGGCTTTCCCCTTCAAAAAAATGCTACATTTCCCCCCGTATTTTATTGTACAGTAAAACAAGGGATTTATCCCACAGGAAAACACTATGAAAAAGATCAAGTTCCAGGACACCTCGTTCCGCGATGGTTTCCAGTCTATTTTCGGTGCCCGTGTCTTCGCCAAGGACTTTATGCCCGCCGTCGAAGCAGCCTGCAAGGCCGGCATCACCCACTTTGAAGCTGGTGGTGGCGCCCGTTTCCAGGCCCTTTACCAGAACTGCGGCGAAGACGCCTTCGACATGATGGACGAGTTCCGTCGCGTCGTGGGCCCCAACGTCCGCCTGCAGACCCTCGCCCGCGGTATCAACGTGGTGGCTCTGGCCCCGCAGCCG
>CACZII010000134.1 GCA_902781185.1 Fibrobacter succinogenes | reverse complement strand
AGGACCGTTCCATTGTCATTAACGGTTTCTCCAAGTCGTATTGCATGACCGGTTGGCGTGTAGGCTACAACGCCTCCCCTGCCCCCATTGCCAAGATTATCGGGAAAATTCAGGGGCAGGCCACCCATCATCCCAGCAACATTGCCCAGTATGCTGCCATCGGGGCTCTGGAAATGGGTAATGGTGAATCACTCAAGATGCGGGATGTATTCCGCAAGCGTAGGGACTTTATGGTGTCACGAATCGGGGCAACCCTAGGTCAACAGCTGAGCGCTCCCGAGGGAGCTTTCTACCTGTTCGCCCCTGTCAGCTCTGTCTACGGACGTACAACACCTGAAGGAAAGACCATCAAGGGATCTGTAGACCTATGTGAGTTCATTCTTCAAAGTCAGGGCCTCGCCATCGTTCCGGGAGCCGCCTTCGGCAACGACAGCTGCGTCCGTTTTTCCTATGCCGCTAGCGACGAGAATCTTGAGAAGGCCTGTAAGCGCTTTGATACTGCCATCAAGAGTTTGAAATAGTTCTTTTAGAATAGCTACGACATGTTCCATATAGTCACACCTGAAAAAGGAAAAACGTTTACCATCGGACGAAAAGAGGATTGCGACATCCGATTTTCCGACGTTTTCGTTTCCAGGGAACATGCGACCATTGAATTCATCGGTGAAAAGTGGATTCTAAGAAACCTTTCTAGCAATAGCGTCACCCAGGTAAATGACAAGGATGTTTCCGAAGTTGAATTGAACGATGGGGATATTATTGTCATTGGCCTGCATAGGCTCAGGGTCACCCTTCGTGGGGACGCCCTTTCCCTACTGCTTCTCGATTCTTCCGATTCTACGGAATCGTACACGCTGTCTTCAGAGGGCATTGAAATCTCGTTAGAAGCCGAAAATGGAACAACCCCGTTCACGGCAAAGCTTACTGAAGATGGTTGCAGCCTACTATTTAAGAAGAAAATATCTGATTCCAGCGGAAAAAAGATTCAAGAAATTCGCCTAAATGCTGGCGAAACATCCCGCTTCGAAAATTTTGAATTTACTTTGCAGTCTGGAGACCTTCTGGTTAAGCGTGTGATGTCGGGTTTTGACGTGATACTACGGCATCTTAATGTCTATGCCGGCAAGAAAGAACTGCTATCCGACATCAATCTTGATTTGCCTGCTGGCGAAATTCTCGCCATCATCGGCCGCTCTGGCCAGGGAAAGTCCTCCCTGCTTAAAATGCTGAAAGGGGAATATACAAAGTCTCCCGAAGGGGAAATCCTTTTCTCTGGCCTGGATTACCGTAATAAGGAAATCCGGAAGTGCATTGCGTTTTTGCCACAGGATCCCGCCCTCCACAAGGATCTAACCGTCATGGAAACGCTCTTTCACGGGGCGAAGATTTCCATGGATCGAAAGGAGCTTAAGGGTTCCTTTGAAGAAAAAGCATTGCGTATCTGCGAACTTTTTGGACTGACCGCCCGCAAGGATAATCCTGTAAAAACATTGAGCGGTGGCGAAATGCGTAGGCTCGCCCTGGCTCAGGAACTGATAGGCGCTCCGGGCCTGATTGTGTTGGACGAGCCTCTTTCGGGCCTGGACCCCTACAATGCCAATATCCTCTGCACCCACCTAAAACAGCTGGCCTTTTTAGGGCATACGGTAATCCTTACCACTCACAGCTACGAGGCCCTGAATATCGCCAACAAGGTGCTGGTTATTCATCAGGGAAAGCAGGTCTTTTACGGGACTCGCGAAGAATCGGTAGGCTTTTTCAACACCAAGAGTGCCGAAAGTATCTTGGCTGGACTGAATGACGATTCCTTTATCCGCTGGGCGTCTTCGAAAAAATCTCTCGAGGTTTCTGAATCCCAAAAGAAGAGCAAGACCTATTTTGCTGACGAAAAGAAATCGGCCCTTCTCCTCTACCATATCGGCTTAATTTTGAAACATTGGTCCCGTGACAAGGGCAAGATGGCGGCTCTGCTTATTCAGCCGTTTATCTTGGGATTTGTTTTCTCGCAGATATTCGCCAACAATTCATCCCTCTGGATTGTGAGTTTCGCCATTATCCTGTGCGCCAACTGGTTTGCCCTTTCCCTTTCTATTCGTGAAATTGTCCAGGAAAAGGAAATCCTATCCAACGACTTGCGTAAGGGAATGTCCATTTTCCCCTACCTGCTCGCCAAGACGGGAATACCATCCATTGCCGCGTTTTTGCAGACCCTAATCATTTACGGTTTTATCTCTTTCAAGGTGATAATGCACCCGTCAGCTCTGTTCCTGTGCATTGTGTTTGCCTTGACCGTAATTCCCGCCGTAAGCATGGGTTGTCTTGTCAGTGCTTTCTCCAAGAATCCAGGCCAGGCGAATGCGTTTTTGCCTTTGATTATCATCCCGCAGGTGGCCTTGGCTGGTGCTCTGGTTCCCCTGGATCAGATGCAAGCCATAGGCAAGGCCTTGTCGTACCTTATCTGGTCTCGATACGACCAGAGTGCCCTGCTGGACCTGCTTTTGGAAAGACCCTACGACAGCCTTAACCTTATCATGGCAATGACACTTTCCCTTATTTTTTGTATTATAACCTTCGTAAATTTATACTACCTCAGAAGAGCAAGATGAGTCCCGAGAATCAAGCAAATAAATTTCCTCGTCCCTTTAACCAGAATTATGACCTGATAGACACCCTTGGCCGTGGAGGTATGGGTTATGTCTACAAGGCTTTGGACAAAAGGCTCGGCCGCGAAGTGGCCCTGAAGGTTTTGGATTCGTCTTCCGATGAAGAGGCTATCCAGCGATTCTACCTGGAAGCCCAGGCCATGAAGGAACTGGACCACCAGAACATTGTCCAGATTTTCGACTTCGGAAAACAGGACAAGCAGCTTTTCATTGCCATGACCTATGTGAAGGGGGTGTCCCTCTCCGACATCCTGCAAAAGCAGAGCATGCTCCCCTTCTCCTCTATTGAGGTCATTATCAAGCAGATTGCTCGCGGGCTTCTGTATGCCCACAATCGCGGCATTGTCCATCGTGATGTAAAGCCTTCCAATATCATGATTACCCACGACAACCGTGTCTACATCATGGACTTTGGAATTTCATACATCCAGGAGATGGAAAAGCAACGCCTGACCAAGACCGGCATGACCATGGGAACTCCGGAATACATGTCTCCGGAGCAATGCCACGGCGAAGAAGTGACGTTGCAGTCCGACATTTACAGCATGGGCATCATCCTCTTCGAGATGACCTGCGGACGTCTCCCCTTCAACGGGAACAGGCCTATCGAGATTGCCATTCAGCATGTGCAGAACCAACCGCCTGATCCAAGGCAGTTCCGCCCCGACATGCCCAAGGGCCTTGCCGAACTCATCCTAAAGTGCCTCAAGAAGAAACTGAATGAACGTTTCCACGACATGCAGGAATTTTTGGATACCTGTGACGCCGTATTCCCCCAGAAGGACACCCGGGCCACAACCCAGGTTACCCGTAAGCATTCCCTGCTGAGTCATGGAAGGGAATCCATTGCCGAGGCCGCCACGCGCCTGCCCTCCAAGGCACGAGCTATCCATAGAAAGCTTACGGCCCTGGCCCTTTCCATATTCCCGCTGATTATCATTCTCATGGTCCTGCTGATGCTGACCCACAAACCCGAAAGCACGCTACGGGATTTAGAATGGGACGAAGCCGTAGGCAATTTCGAGACCAAGGCTTTGGAAAATGACGGTAGTGTAGATTATGGTTTGGACAACCTAAACGACGGCGACTTGAAGACAGCATGGCTGAACACCATGCCCCTAAAGCCACAGAATCCCGTTCTCAGCCTCTATTTCAAGAAAAATACGCTGGTGACCCACTTGGGCATTGCCATCGGGTATCAAAAGTCTGTCGACGACCTGTTCGGTGACCGTTTCCGCATATTCAAGAAACCCAAGACCCTCACCTTAGAGTCTGCCGACGGTTTCAAACAAAAAGTCAAGCTTGAAAACATCAAGGGAATGCAATACCCCACCATCCAGGCCATTGAAACAACGGAACTTAAGTTCTACCTGGAAGACGTCTTTGAAGGCGAAAATGAGGACTTTGCTATTTCGGAAATCCGCCTGCTGGGAATGGAGATCAATTAGTTGTGTGGGATGTGTTGTGTGAGATGTGGAATGAGTGAAAATAGAAAAAAGGGGAATCTCGTAGAGACAGAGGCGTCTGCTTACTTGTGTCGTGAAGGCTATGAGATTCTTGCCCGTAACTATGCCTATCGTGGTGGCGAATTGGACATTATCGCCCGGGATGGAAAGACGGTCGTTTTCGTAGAAGTCAAGTCTGTATGGACTACCGGACAAGGGAACCCTGCCGCTCGTGTAAATTCCCTCAAGCAGCACAAAATCTGGAATACGGCTTGTCACTTTCTATACACCCAAAAGGACAAGGCTCCTCAGGGGTTTGATACGCCCTGTCGTTTCGATGTATTGTCTGTAAGGGCATACCAGAAACCTATGCAGTTCGAACATTTCAAGAATGCCTTCGAAGGTTCCCAGGTAATTCCCCAGTGCTAGATTGAAAGGTCGCTTAGTTATGCGTTTTGAAGTTCATCCAGTTAATCCGCAATCACGAATCGTGAAGCTGGCCGCTGCCGCCCTGGAAGACGACGGCCTAGTACTCTACCCTACCGAATCCGGCTACGCTATTGGCTGTAATGCCGAATCTCCAAAGGCAATCCACAAGCTCTACGCCCTCAAGAAACCCATGAAGAAGTTTTTCATGGCCCTTATCGTACCGAACATCAAGTCGGCGACAGACTATGCCCGCGTAGACAACTTTGCCTTCAACATCATGAA